>JBFMFJ010000141.1:0-8606 GCA_040752235.1 Candidatus Zixiibacteriota bacterium
AAACAATCAGTTTGTCATCTTCGGAAAGTTCGTCAATACCAAGAATGGCAATAATATCCTGAAGGTCTTTATATCTTTGCAGAATCAACTGCACGTTACGGGCAACATTATAATGTTCCTGGCCGACAATATGCGGGTCCAGAATTCGCGAGGTCGAATCGAGCGGATCGACCGCAGGATAAATTCCCAGCTCCGCAATCTGACGCGAAAGCACTGAAGTGGCATCAAGATGCGAAAAAGTCGTCGCCGGAGCGGGGTCGGTCAAGTCGTCAGCAGGCACATAAATGGCCTGTACCGAAGTGATTGAACCGGCTGTGGTCGAAGTGATTCGCTCCTGCAGAGCGCCCATTTCGGTACCCAGAGTCGGCTGATAACCGACCGCCGAAGGCATGCGGCCCAGCAGAGCCGATACTTCGGAACCGGCCTGGACGAAACGGAAGATGTTATCGATAAATATCAAAACATCCTGGTGCTCGCGATCGCGGAAATATTCCGCCATGGTCAGTCCCGACAAACCGACGCGAAGTCTGGCTCCCGGCGGCTCATTCATCTGTCCGAACACCATTACCGTCTTGGCGATAACGCCCGACTCCTTCATTTCCAGCCAGAGGTCATTACCCTCACGAGTCCGTTCGCCGACACCGCAGAAAACCGATTTACCGCCGTGCTCGGTGGCGATGGACCGTATCAATTCCTGAATCAAAACGGTCTTGCCGACACCGGCGCCGCCGAATAAACCGACTTTGCCGCCTTTAGGATAAGGCTCCAGCAGGTCAACGACCTTAATACCGGTCTCGAGAATCTCCGTGGAGGTATCCTGCTCCGCGAAAGTCGGCGAGGGTTTATGAATCGGGCTGCGTTCGGTTGTCTTGGGTATCTCGCCCAGGTTGTCGATGGGATTGCCGAGAAGATTGAAAACGCGACCGAGCGTTATTTCGCCGACCGGCACCGCAATCGGTGCGCCGGTATCGAGTGCTTTCATGCCGCGGACCAGCCCGTCGGTGGAAGCCAGCGCCACGCAGCGGACGATATTATCGCCGATATGCAGAGCGGCCTCGACCGTGAGGTCAATACCTTTCTCTTTATCCTCAATTTTGATGGCGTTAAGGATCTCGGGCAGATGGTCGGAATGGAATTCACAATCCACCGTTGCACCGATGACCTGCACCACTTTTCCGATGTTTTCAGCCATTTCAAACAGCTCCGTTTATTATAACATTATTTTTTTCAAACTAACCTTTAAGGGCTTCCGCGCCGCCGACGATATCAAGCAATTCCTTGGTAATGGCGGCCTGACGAGCCTTGTTGTACTGCAATGTCAGGGCATCGATCATCTCGCCCGCATTCTTGGTGGCCGCACCCATGGCGATCATACGCGTTCCGTGCTCGGAAGCGAAGTTATCCGCCAGCGCCGTGATCATTTTCGTCAGGGCATAGCGCGGCATCAAGTCGGTGAAAATGGCTTCCGGCGATGGTTCGAAGATATACTCCAGATTGGCACTTTGTTTTTCTTCCATCTCCGGACGTTCCACCGGCAGATAGCGCTCGGCCACATTCTTGTACCTGGTGGTCGAGATGAACTGTGAATAGATCAGCGTGATTTCATCCGTCTCACCGGCAAGAAATTTTCCGGTCAACGTATCGACGACATCGCGGGCCTTGGCATAATCAAGGTTGCCGTTCCATTCGTCGAAGACCTTAACGATCGGCCATTCTTTTCTCTTGAAGAAGTCATTAGCCTTTTTGCCGATCAAAACCAGTTCAGTATTACTCGGATCCTTATCTTCCAGCCACTTTCGCGCCTTCAGGATAAGGTTGGTATTGAACGAACCGCACAGCCCTCGGTCGGATGTCACCAGGACCAGCGTCCGTCTCTTGACTTCCCTCTTTTCGAAAAAGGGATGCATCAATCCGCCGGACGAAGCTTCGGAGAGGTGCACCAGGATATGATCCAGTTTCTCCGAGTAGGGCCGCACCTGCATTACCCTTAACTGAGCCTTGCGCAGTTTCGCGGCCGCCACCATTTCCATCGCTTTGGTTATCTGGCGGGTCGATATGACCGAACCGATTCTCTTTTTTACTTGACGCAGTGTCGGCATAATTTATGCTCAAGCTGTATAATTTGCGATGAATTTGCCTATAGCCTCTTTCAGCTTGCCGACGAGGGCATCCGAAAGGACCTTTTCTTTCTCGATACCATGCTCGATATCAGGATACTCCCTGGTGCAGAATTCGATAAATCCTGCTTCAAAGCCGCTCAGTTTATCGGTTGGAATCTTATCGAGGTATCCGTTAACGCCGGCCCAGATAATAATTACCTGCTTGGGCATCTTCATCGGAACGTACTGACCCTGTTTGAGAATCTCGACCATTTTTTCACCGCGGGTCAGTTGTTTCTGAGTCGCCTCATCGAGGTCCGAACCGAACTGGGCGAAAGCCGCCAGTTCGCGGTACTGGGCGAGATCGAGTCGCAATGATCCGGCCACTTTACGCATCGCCTTGGCCTGGGCATTACCGCCCACACGGGAGACCGAAATACCGACGTTAATGGCGGGCCGGACACCGGAATAAAACAGGTCGGTTTCAAGGAATATCTGTCCGTCGGTGATGGAAATGACGTTGGTCGGAATATACGCCGAAACGTCACCGGCCTGGGTCTCGATAATCGGCAGAGCCGTCAGCGAACCGCCGCCGAGACTGTCATTCAATTTGGCCGCCCGTTCCAGCAAACGGGAGTGCAGATAAAAAACATCGCCGGGGTACGCTTCACGTCCCGGTGGACGTCTCAGAAGCAGCGACAGCTGACGATATGAGGTCGCATGCTTGGACAGGTCGTCATAAATGACAACCACGTGTTTTTTATTATAAAGGAATTCTTCTCCGATGGAACAGCCGGCGTACGGTGCAATAAACTGCAGCGGGGCCGGGTCGGAAGCATTGGCCGCCACCACGGTAGTGTATTCCATGGCGCCATGCTCTTCGAGGATTTTCACGACTTTGGCTACGGTTGAAGCTTTCTGGCCGATCGCGACATAAATACAGAAAAGGTCGGTTCCCTTCTGGTTGATGATAGTATCAATCGCAATGGCGGTCTTGCCGGTTCCGCGGTCGCCGATGATAAGCTCGCGCTGTCCGCGGCCGATCGGAATCATCGAGTCGATGGCTTTAAGTCCGGTCTGGACCGGTTCCTTCACCGGCTGGCGCTCGGTAACGCCCGGGGCACGCCCTTCCAGGACACGGAACTTGTCGGTAACAATCGGGCCCTTGCCGTCGAGCGGCTGACCCAGCGGGTTGACGACGCGGCCGATCATAGCCTCGCCGACCGGAATCTGCGCCACACGGCCGGTCCGGCGCACGGTGTCGCCTTCCTTGACAGCAGTGGCATCACCGAAAACGGCCACACCAACACTGTCCTCTTCAAGGTTCAAAACCATGCCGATAATGTCATTGGGAAACTCAACCAGTTCGGACATCATAACGTCTTCAAGACCCCAGATTCGCGCAATACCGTCACCCACCTGAAGAACCGTCCCGACCGACTCCATCTCCAGCTTGGTTTCGTACCCTTCAACTTCTTTCTTGATTATTGAAGATACTTCTTCAGGATTTAAGCCCATATCTATACCTCAATTCAATAAAACTTATTTTCCATTCGTCTCCGAATTGCACCTGATCTTACGGGCAATCCGATAGAGGTCTGTTTTTCAGGCCAAGCTCCAACGTTAAGCTTTACAACCTCCGATTAACTCATATCATGCAATCAGCAGTCGAAAGAGAACGCGCCGCCCGTCAATGCACTTTAACCTTGAGCAGGCGGTTCCGCAGCAGATCCAGGCTGTGCCGGATCGACCCGTCGATGATCTGATTGCGCAGCATGACCACCATGCCGCCGAGAATCGTCTTATCTACTTTTTCCTCAAGCTCGATTTTTAGAGAGGTTTTCTTCTGGAGATTCTGCACCAGCTTGTTTCGCTCCGCATCGGTAAGAGGCACTGCCGAGATGCATATCGCTCTGGCGATACTCTTTTCCTCCCGCACCAGATTATCGAAATGTTCGATAATATCGGGGATAAATTTGAAGCGCCGCTTGTCGACCAGAACCAGCAGAAAATCATAAAACGGCTTATCGAGCCGATTGGCAAAAGCCTTTTCGATCAGGGCCAGTTTCTTTTCATCGGAAACCTGCGGGGCCTCCATGAAGTCAAGCAGGGTCCTGTCCTTTTTCAAATATCCCGCCAGAGCATCGAACTGCTCCCAGGCGGTATCGAGAAGGTTTCTCTCCCTGGCCAGCTCAAAAAGAGCCGTCGAATATTTCTTAGCAACCTGTTGCGCCAGCATATTCTTACGCCTTCTCGATGTTATCGATGTACTTGCCGATCAGCTCCCGCTCCTTCTTCTCATCGAGCTTTTCGTGAAGAATTCTCTCCGCGGCGGTCAGAGTTATCCGGACCATTTCTTCCTTAAGCTGTACTTTGGCCTTGGCCACATCGCGCTCAAGCTGCTCGGTGGTGCGGTTGATAATATCCCGCGCATCCTCCTGAGCTTTCACTTTGATCTCCGAGGCAATCTTGTTGCCTTCGTTGACGGCTTCGGATATTTTCTGACGGCGTTCCGCGTCGATATTCTTCAATCTTCCCTCATAATCGTTTTTGATGTTCTCGACTTCGACCTTGCTGTCGTCGATCTTCTTGAATTCGTCGACAATTTTCTGGCGCCGCTCATCCATCATGTTGAGGAGCGGCTTCCAGGCGAATTTCTTGAGAAGCCAGACCGTGATCAGAAAACCGATCATGTGGGTCAGTATTTGATATATATCCGGACTCATTTATGCTCTCCAACTTTCAGTTGGTGAATCGTTTACTGGTACTGTGTACAAATCACCCGCCGATCTTGCCCATGAGGAGCAGCAGACCGACCAGAGCATAAATTGTCAACGCTTCGATAAACGCGGCGCCGATGATCATACCGGTCTGAATCTTACCGGCCGCTTCGGGCTGACGTCCCATGGCTTCCATAGCCGAGCCAACGGCTTTGCCAAGCCCGAGACCGGAACCGATAGCAGCGATTGAAACGGCAATCGGCAACGCGAACGATAATGCAGTCTGATAATCCATCGTAACCTCCAATTACATTACTTATATCTGTTAATTGTTTCTTTTTTTTCTGCCCTTATTAATGGTGCTCCTCGTGAGGCATCACCATAAAGAAATAAATTGTCGATAACATCGTAAACACCAGCGCCTGAATGGTCGATGTCAGAAGCGCCAGCAGTATAAACGGTATCTGGAACGGGAAACCTATCGGCGAGCCGAAGATACCCATGAACATGATACCCAGCGATACGAACGCCGCAATCAGAATATCCTCACCGGTGATATTGCCGAATAGACGAAGCGCCAGTGAAAACGGTTTGGCCAGTTCGCCGACAAGGTGAATCGGCAGGTTGATCGGGGCCAAAGCCCAGGTCACGGCATCGGTCGGCGAACCAAGCAGGTGGTGGATATATCCCCACGGGCCCAGTCTCCTGATACCGGTGTACTGAACATACAGAAAAACAGTGATAGCCAGCGCCGCCGTCGTATTGATCGAGGATGTGGATGATTTGAAGAGCGGAATCAGTCCGACCAGGTTCATAAACCAGATATAAACAAACAGCGTCCCGAGGAATGGGGTGAATTTCCGTGCGTTTTCCTTGCCCATAACCGATTCAAACAGGTTATACAATCCCTCGACGATCATCTCGACCAGGTTCTGAAGCGGACCCGGGATCATCTGCCGTTTGCGATAGGTGATAACCGCGACGACTATCATAAACAGCGCCACCACACCGGCATAAATCAAGGCATCATAATGATGCGCGAATGATTTATTGATCAGGGTGATCAGGTTCGGCAGTTCATGCGATTCCTCCGCGCTGGCACCATGTTCGGCCGCGTTTGCGGCATGTTCAGCCGCCCCTTGCGTGGCGGTCAATACGTGGAAAAGCAGCTTATTAAACACTCTTCAGACTTTCCTGTCTATTTTGTAACTCATTATTATCAAGTTTAAGCAGTACCCGCCCGGCCGCTTTCAGTACGATAACCAGAAGCACCACGGTAAATCCGATCAGCAGAAGAATCGCATCGAAAAATTTCGAGGTTACCATGAAATAGAGTGAAGCATACAAAAGCGGGAACTTAATAAAGAGATATACGAGAGCGGCCATCTTATCGACCCCTTCGGGGCGAAGTGCCGAACGTACCAGCCTCTCCAGAAAATAAAGATTCACCATCCCCCAGATTATGCCGGTAACGATGGAGAGAGTCGGGTAAAAGCCGAAATAAAATGTGCCGATTATCAGAACCACTAAAGCCAGAAGACTGGTCGTGCGCAGTGTTCTGCTGACAAATCCGATGTCCATAAGCCAGTTACTACTTTTCGTCCGTCTCTTTTTCAGCCTGCTTTATTATCTTCCAGACTTCCTTACCGGAGGCTATAAAACCAAAAATCAGGAAAGCTATCATCAGGTAGGGATCAGTGTTCAGCTTTTTATCCAACCAGCGACCGATCAGGAATCCAACTACCGGACCGACTGCCAGAAGAATGGGAACAGTTCCGAGTAATCCAACCTGCCTGATATATTTTCCGGCTCCCTTGCCTGGTTTTTTCGACTCGGGCACTTTACACCCACTAGTCCCTTTATTAAGGTTTTCAAATATACGGCGGGGGATAAAATTGTCAAGAGAAAATATTTATAAAAAGTGAAATTTTTCACTTTTTTTCAATCGCAACCCGAAATAGGGTAAGAATATCTACAAATTTAGTCTTGAAGAGAAGCCGCATGTTTTCTAAAACATAGCCATTTTAAAACTGCCCCGAAAGGCCCTATTTTACTTGCTTTCAAGCTTTTAAAGTGGCGAAAATTACCCCCGTTGATCCTCTTCAAGGACTGATTTTCCGGTCTGTATTAAACAAATAAAACCGGCTGCCTGAATTGTCAACATATAAAAAATACCGGTAAATCCTGAAATTTAGACATTTAAAATCCAGGCCTAAAATGGCCGGATTCTTTTTTCGCCGCCTTGTAAGAAATCGCCGACATCGCCGCCATAATTATTGAAATGTGTAAGTGCTTACGGATTCGAAAATCAAACGCTCTGAGTCATAAAATTTGAACTTTTCAGGCAGAAAGCGAGGAAACGTATGAAAGGTGTGATAATCCGGCTGACCGTCATAATCATGCTCGGAACCACCGCCGCATATTGCCAATATTCATTTGGCTCGCCGGAAAGTGCCACCTATGATCCGATTCGGGGACGCTACCTGGTATCGGACCAGACCAACGGCGATATTATTCAAATCGACAGCCTGGGAAATTATTCTCTTTTCAGCGATACTCTTAATATTGTCAAAGGATTGATTGTCCGTAATGACACCCTTTTCGGCGCCGCCGGCTGGCAGGGCGTGGCGGCGTTCGATCTGGAAACGGCGCAGCTGCTGTTCCTTCACTATATCCCCGGCATGGTGGAACTCAACGATATCGCCGCCGATTCATCGGGCAATATTTATGTATCCGACGCCCAGGGCAACATGATTCATAAGTTGCACCTTCCCGATATGGCATCCGAAACCATGGTGACCAATTTCGCCCGGGCCAACGGTCTGTGGTACGATGTTTACAATGATCGACTGCTGGCCATACAGTGGATAGACAACTGCCCCATCAGTGCCATCGATCCGCACACTTATGAAGTCACGGTTATCAGGAACGATGGTATCGATCTGCTGGACGGCATCACCAAGGATTGTTTCGGCTACTATTATGTATCATCATTCGGCAGTGATGCTATCTATCGTTACGATACTCTTTTCAGCGGCCCGCCCACCCTCTTTTCCACCGGTCACGTCGATCCCGGTGACATTTATTTCAATCCCTATAAGTACGAGATCGCGGTACCTTATGTGACCGGCGGGCGGATCGCCTTTGTAAGGTTTGTTGACATGGCCGTTGACACGACCTATGGGTACCTTCCTCTGGATATCAATTTCACCGGTTCCTCACTGGTGCCGGCCGAAAGCTGGCACTGGAATTTCGGCGATGGTACTTCCGCCGACGGACAGGATGTCAGTCATATCTATCAGGATCGCGGGTTGTTTGACGTCACCCTTGAGGTTACCTCCGATGGTAGGGTCATGTCATCCACCCGCAAAAAATATATCGCCGGCCTCGCCGATTCGCTGATTGCGCCGAATGTCAAAGTAATCGGCGAGGTCTCGGCGATGGTGGAAATATACGCCACCAACTCCATTCCGCTCAATGAACTGCGCATCCCGGTCGAGTACCAGGGGGTCTTGTCGCTTAAATTCGACTCGGTCTCGACCATTGGATGCCGCACCGAGCTATTCGATAATCTCGATGTTGTCTCATCGGACGAGACCAATCGACGATTGTTTGTACGTATCAAGAACAATTATAACAGCACCGCCCCGGATCTGGAGGCGGGCGACGGGGCGGTGCTTAGATTGTACTTTACCATTAACAATCCATCGACAGGATTCATCAATCCCATCATCATTGACGGTTATTCCACTAATCTGCCGCTCTTTTCCGGCCCTTATGCCATCTA
>JBFMFJ010000142.1:0-8605 GCA_040752235.1 Candidatus Zixiibacteriota bacterium
GGCCGCCCATTTTTCATCCGTATCGGAAAGGCAGTTCAGGCGAAACGGGGATAAATATCGGGCCAATGAAGCGGCCATTTTCCGTATCGATATCGGCCTGCTGTCCGGAAAGCCTGATATCGCGCTCAGACTCGCCGCCGTTTTGCTGAAGAAAAAATTACCGGCAACGCAAAGACAAAACCTGTATTATCTCATCGGCCGCAGTCATTTTCAAAAGGAAGATTTCAGGGCGGCTCTTCCCTGGCTGAAAAAATCGGTCGGTCTTATCGAAAAAAATCTCATAAGCATGCATGATGATGAACTCCGGTTTTTCTATATCGCCGATAAATACCACATATATAAAATGATTGTCCAGTGCTACCTCAACCTGGGACGAGTCCAGACATCATACTTGAATAACTTGAGGGCGCTTGGAATCGTCAATTCGCGATCGACTCGAATTACCCGGCTGCAGAAAAAGATTCCTGCCGATCTTCTTAAAGAACGGGATTTGCTCAGAATTGCCCTGAAAAAAATGCACCGCGTTCCGGGCGAAGGACATCGATTTATCTCATCCAACGACAGGGTATCCACTCTTGAGCAAAAATTGTGGTCAATCGAACGGAAGATTCGGAATTTCGGCCGGAGTGGTGGTGCTGCCCGCGAGACGAGCGCAATTTCGCCGTCATCATTGAACGCATTCATCGGAAAAAACGAGGTCTTTCTTGACTTTCTCGTTCTGGGAGACAAAGCAGGCGTTTTCTATATTACCGATCGAGATCACAGGTATATTGAGTTGTCAGTCAGTCCTGAAGAATTGCGGACCGATATTCACAAGCTCTCGTTCATTTGCGAACGTTCTATTTTGGGAACCGGCGACAGTTCGAAGGCGACTCAAGATATTAATCATATTCTGGGGAAAATATCAAAACATATTGTGGAGCCAATCGAGAGTCTGATTGATTCAAAGGACCTGATTATTTTGTTGGAAGGCGAGTTTTTCCAGATACCATTCCTTGCCCTGAAAAATAAAGACGGTGTGTATCTGAAAGAGGGGCGTAATATATTTCTGATTTCCGACCCCATGGATCTCGCCGGAAGAAACAAACGCCCGATGCCGTTTGCGAGCAAAGAAAATTCGGTTTTCTCGGCTTCATTGAATCAATTGTCATCCATCGACTTTGAGGCCGGGGAAATTCGCTCCATATTTAATAAAGCCAGAATTTATTCCGGTTCTGATGCCGGGAGAACCAATCTTCTGGCCGAGATGGATAAGACAACTGGATTTTTGCATATTGCGGCCCATGCCTCGAGGTCCTCGGAAAACCCGCTTTTTTCAAAAATTCTGTTAGATGACGGGCCGTTTTTCCCGTTTGATTTGTACGGGAAAAATATTAAACCGGCCCTGGTTACTCTATCCGGATGTCATACCGCCGCACCGGGATTATATTACGGGGATTCCTACAGTCTTGCAAAAGTTTTTTATCAGGCGGGGACACGATTTGTCCTTGGCTCGATCTGGCCGGTTTCGGACCGGGTCAGCATGTTTTTTATGATAAGTTTTTATAAATATCTCCGTGAGCATAATGATGTCTTCGCGGCATATCGTGAAGCGGTCAATGCAACCATGGCCGTTGTCGATAATCCCGCATTCTGGGGAGCCTTTATCCTGTTAGGATTATAAAGGGAGCAAGTTATGAATTCATACATCAGGACTACCGTAAAAATATCATTCACCGTCATCATTTTAATATTACTTTCATTGCCAATGGCGGGCGCACAGGGTGATCCGTTTTTCGGGTGCGGAATGATATTCGCAGACAGCGGTTGTGCCGTTCTTGTTCTTAATATGGGCCAGGAGTTTTATGCAATTGATTCCACGGCGGGTTTGGGTACCGGCGATTGGGCCTGCATATACGGAGAGTATGTGACTCCCTGCGATACATCCTGTCTGGGGGCAACGGTCTGCATCAGTGTCGATTCCATTATTCCCCAACCGACCATGGATACTCTTTATGGAAGCTGCGGTATATTAATACAATCGACAAATTGCCTGTTGCTGGCGCCACTGTCGGGCCCGATCGTATATGATTCGTTTTACCTGGCTCTCGAAAATTACGGACAGTTCGGACTTTATGACACCGTCTGCGTCAGTGGAAATTTATTTATGGAATCTCCCCCCTCATGTCCCGAAGCCGACGCCTGGCTGGCCGCCAATACTATTCAGCGATGGTCTCCGCCCAACACTCCCTTCAATGATTGCGGGATTTTGACCGAAGTCGGCGGCTGTTTGCTTTTTGACCCGCTTTCAACGACTGCAGTATATTATTATCTGGATAATTACGGCGGCTACGGCATCGGCGACACCGTGTGTGTGGCCGGGACTCTTATCAGCAACTGTGATTCGGGCTGCGTTGAGTCCGACGGGTGTATTGCCGGCAATTCCATATATGCCTGGAGCGATGGTGGAGTGCCCTACGATCGGTGCGGAATTATCCTGGCCGGCCCCGATTGCGTCATTTTTCAGG
Organism: Candidatus Zixiibacteriota bacterium; assembly: GCA_040752235.1. Lineage (GTDB taxonomy): Bacteria > Zixibacteria > MSB-5A5 > GN15 > PGXB01 > PGXB01. The sequence continues at coordinate 2,508 of JBFMFJ010000142.1, forward strand.
CACTTGGCGATACTCTCATTCTGGCCTTAAGCGATTACGGGGAATTTACATATTTTGATACCGTTTGCATCTCGGGAACAGTCGACTGGAACTGCGATTTGGGATGCACCGGTGTCGATGGCTGCCTCTATACCAATTATATATCGCTTCGAGACAATTTCTATTACCAGAATGAAGTCATTATTAAGATGGAGGAAGGATTCCCCATCGAGCCGGTTCTGGCGGAGTATGCAGGAGATGCCAGCGATTCGTTGATTTTTCAAAATACTTACCTGGTTTCGTTTCCGTCGGAATTTTTGATAGAGCAATTGATTGATTCCATAAGTGCCAGGCCGGGTGTTATCTTCGCGCAGCCGAATTATATGATGGGTGTACCGGAGGCTTTTCATGTAAGCCAGTCATTCCCGGATGATGCCCGCCCGCCTCTCGAGGTCGGCTATAGCCCACCCAATTACTATACTGCCAGCAGTCCATATACCATAAATAGCGATACTGCCAATTTGTTTGAAGATGGCGAAGGTATCGTCATTGCAGTTATTGACAACGGCGTTAATTTCACCCACCCGCTTCTGGAAGAATCCTTTGCAGGAACCGGAATTGACTTTATTGACGGCGATTATGATCCCTCGGAAGTCGAGGGCCTGCTTTATGGCCATGGAACATTCGTATGCGGCATAATCAAGCGAATTGCTCCGGCTTGCCGGATTCTTCCCATCAGGGCCTTCGATGAAAACGGAAACAGCAATAGTTTTGTCGTGGCCAACGCCATTCAATATGCTGTCGCTCAGTCAGTCGATGTAATCAACATGAGTTTCGGCAATTATTCATCCAATCCGATTGTCCAGGAAGCCGTCGGCGATGCCGTGGCGGCCGGAATTTCTTTGATAGCTGCTGTCGGTAACGGCAATACCATGCTGCCGACTTATCCCGCGGCTTATCCCGGTGTTATCGCCGTCAATGCAATTGACTCTATGGAATATAGGGCACCATTTTCCAACTATGGCGACTACATCGATGTCTGTGCTCCGGGAGTAGATATATATAGTTCACTTGCCGGCGAATATGAATGGGGGTCATGGAACGGTACTTCATTCGCTGCGCCGATTGTGGCCGGCGTGTGTGTACTGATAAAGGCACAGGATAATGATATTGGGTCGCTGGCCGTGGAACAGATGATTCGCATCAGCGCCGAGCGTCATCTCGATTGGGGTACCGTGGTTCTGCCCAACATTGAGTACGGCGCCGGGCGTGTCGATGCTTTGCGTCCGAATGTTGATCTTAATCTGGGTGACGTCAATGATAATGACAGCCTTAATTTACTGGATATAATATATATAATAAACATGCTTTACAAGAGCGGTCCGCCGCCCGAACCGATTGAAGATATCGGCGATATCGATTGTTCCGGCACGATCAATCTGATAGATGTGACCGTGCTGATCAACTATCTCTATCGTGGCGCCGCAAAACCTTCCTGCCTTCAATATTAAGCCGGGCAGGAAGTCTATGGTCATTGGCAGGCCCCTGGCCTGTTTCTATTCCTTTAATCACGCCGTAATTTACCCCTTGTTTGTTTATGGAATTTGCTTATTATTTGTCCCATGATAAGTATTGATTTTGCGGCTTAAACAAAGGTGAGCTAAGAATGCCTGTGCATACATTGGATCGAATCTTCAACCCGAAGAGAATTGCCCTGATAGGCGTTACCATAAATCCCAATAGTGTCGGGGGCAAAGTCCTGGGTAATCTGGTCGGAGGCGGCTTCCGCGGGGTCGTCTATCCGGTAAATCCCGACAGCGAGGCGGTTCTGGGAATTCAGTGTTATCCCGATGTCAAAAGTCTTCCGAAAACGCCTGACCTCGGCGTGATCTGTTCTCCCGCCGTTCAGGTGCCGGACATGGTCAGACAAAGCGGAGAGGCCGGAATATTGGGACTGATTATAATGACGGCCGGCTTTAAGGAAACCGGCGAAGAAGGGCGGGCACTCGAAGAGCAAATCAAAGCCGAAGCCTCCCGCTTTGACGGCATGAGGATTATCGGCCCCAACTGCCTGGGTATAATAGTGCCAAGGTTGAATCTTAACGTGAGTTTCGCATCCGGTATGCCCAAAGCCGGACATATCGCCTTTATATCCCAATCAGGAGCGTTGTGCACTTCTGTCCTTGATTGGGCTATTGCCGAGAAAATCGGTTTTTCGAATTTCGTGTCGATCGGGAACAGCATCGATGTCAATTTCGGGGACCTGATTGATTATTTCGGCGAGGACGCCAACACCGAATCCATTCTGCTCTATATCGAGTCGATATCTCGGGCGCGAAGGTTTATGACTGCCGCTCGGGCCTTTGCCCGCTCCAAACCGATTCTGGCCTATAAGGCGGGAAGATTCCCGGAATCCGCTAAAGTCGCCGCCTCACATACCGGCGCCATGGCCTCCGAAGACAATGTCTATGACGCCGCCTTTCAAAGAGTGGGTATTGCCCGTGTCTATGATATTGGCGAAATATTCGACTGTGCCGGTCTGATCGGCCGAAAGAAAATGCCGCGTGGAGCCCATCTTGGCATTATCACCAATGCCGGCGGGCCGGGAGTAATGGCTACCGATGCCCTGATAGCCTCCAATGGAACTCTGGCGACATTATCTCCCGAAACGATGGCGAAACTCGAAGCCGGCCTCCCCCCTTCCTGGTCGCATGGCAATCCGGTGGATGTCCTCGGAGATGCCAACTCCAAGCGGCTCGAAAAAGCGGCCCGCATCATTGTCGAGGATCCTGATGTCAATGCCATGCTGGTTATTCTTACTCCGCAGGCCATGACCAATCCGACCGCGGCCGCCAAAGTTATCGGAGCTCTCGCTGAAACAACATCTAAACCGATTCTGGCTGCCTGGCTGGGCGGACAGAGTATGAGCGAGGGTATCAAAATCCTTATAGATAACGGCGTCCCCACCTACAAAACCCCCGAGCAGGCGGTTCGGGCCTTTATGACCCTGGTCGCCTATGCGCGGAATCTTGAGGCTCTATATGAAACCCCCAAGGAGATTCCGCTTCAATTCGGGCTGGATCGCGAAAAGAATCGAGAGGAATTCATTGCCAGGGAATTTTCAAAAGGTGACATTCTTACCGAAGAGTCATCAAAAGCCCTAATTGAAACATATGGCATAGCTACCACCAGACCATTTCCCGCGGACTCGGAGGATGAAGCTGTATCCGTGGCTGCCAGGCTTGGTTATCCGGTTGTCCTGAAAATATACTCGCCTGATATCACGCATAAGACCGATATTGGCGGGGTCGCTCTCAATCTTGAAAGCGAAGAGATGGTACGCTCGGCCTTTCGCAAAATCATTGCTTCGGCGATGGAGAAACAACCCGGGGCCAGAATTAATGGTGTGACCGTGCAGCCTATGATCGATTCCAGAAACGGTATTGAGTTGATTGCGGGCATCAAGGCTGATCCGGTTTTCGGCACGGTTATGCTGGTAGGAATGGGCGGCATAAGCGCCGAATTACTTGGTGAGAGAACGCTCGGTTTCCCGCCTCTGAATGAGCGGCTGGCAAGGCGCATGCTTAAGTCGCTGAAAATATGGCCGCTGCTTCAGGGTTACCGCGGGCGCCCCCCGATCAATATTGATAAACTGATTGAAGTGCTCGTGCGCCTGTCATATCTTGCCGCCGATTATCCCGAAATCAAAGAACTTGATATAAACCCGCTTCTTGTGACGGCGGATAATGTCGTGGCGCTTGATGCTCGTGTTATTATTGATAAAAACCTCGTGGGCAAAAAGAGTGAGCATTATGCGCACCTTGTCCTCAGACCATATCCTGAAAAATATACAACTGTGCTTGATCTGCCGGACGGCGCCAAAGTTACGCTGCGGCCGATCAAGCCGGAGGATGAGCCGCTCTGGATGGATATGCTGGCCAGTTGCTCCAAAGAGACCATCTATTCCCGGTTCCGGTATTTCTTCCAATGGGCCTCACATGAAGTGGCCATAAGATACTGCTATATCGACTATGATCGCGAGATCGCCATTGTGGCTGAAGTCCAGGACGGCGATAAACGCAAATTAATCGGTGTCGGACGCCTGATAGCCGATCCTGATCATGAGACGGTCGAATATGCCATCCTCATTACCGATGCCTGGCAGAAAAAAGAACTAGGCAGTCGGTTGACAGAATATTGTATGGAAGTCGCCCGCAAATGGGAATTGAAAAAGATTGTGGCCCAGACAACGACCGACAATCGGCCCATGATTGCCGTTTTTCAGAAATTGGGTTTCGATATTACCTATAATGAAAAGGATGCCACAGTCGACGTGGAAAAGGAACTGACGGCGAATCAATGAAGTAACAGTTCGCTATAATGTCGCTTTTCTTTCGGCCAGCCAGCTCTGAAGTACCGGGACTACAAAAACCGTAATCAGCACCAGCGTCATGCCGCCGAATGATGGTATCGCCATTGGGACCATAATATCCGATCCCTTGCCTATCGATGTCAATACTGGAATTAAGGCGAGAATCGTGGTTGAGGCGGTCATCAATGCCGGACGAATTCGCCTCTTCCCCGCTGTGACAATTGCCTCCCGAATTTCCGATTTGGTTTTAGGCTTATCCTTTTCGAAGACCTGCTGGATGTATGTCGAAATAATCACGCCGTCATCGCTGGCCACTCCGAACAAGGCAAGAAAACCTACCCAGACCGCGACGGAGAGGTTGTACTGATGCATCTGAAACAAATCACGCATGTTGATTCCGAGCAGGCTGAAATTCATGAACCATCCCTGCCCGTAAAGCCAGAGCATGATAAATCCTCCCGCCCAGGCGACAAATATTCCGGAAAAAACCACCAATGAGACCGGAACTGATCGAAACTGAAAATATAAAATCATGAAAATTATAAACAAAGCAAGGGGAAGAATCAGCCGAAGCGTTCTTTCCGAGCGGATCTGGTTTTCATAGCTTCCCGCAAATGAGTAACTGACTCCGGACGGAATTTGAAATTCACCCGAAGCTATTTTGTCTTTCAAGTACCGATTTGCCTGCTCAACAACATCAACCTCCGCATACTCCGGTTTTTTATCGAATACGACATATCCGACCGGAAAAGTATCTTCCGACTTAATCATCATCGGACCCCGAACATATTTAATATCGGCGAGTTCCGTCAATGGTACAGTGGCACCGTCATGTGTCGTAACGAGTACTTTTCCGAGAGCTTCAAGGCTGTTTCGCAGCTCTCTGGGATAACGTACGCGAACGGCATATCTTTCGCGCCCTTCAATAGTCATCGTAATCGGCATCCCCCCTATTGCGGTCTCGATGACATCCTGGACCGACTGAATCGATATTCCGTATCGTGCAATCGCCGGACGGTTGATCTCAATTTCGAAATACGGCTTGCCGACGATTCGATCGGCGATAACCGTGGCCGGTTCGATCATCGGGAGTTCCTTTAAATAACTTTCTATTTCCAGGCCGACTTTTTCAATCGTTTCCAGATCGGGGCCTTTGACCTTCACTCCCATCGGCGCCCGCATACCGGATTGCAGCATCACGATGCGGGCGGCGATCGGCTGTAACCGGGGAGCCGATGTAGCTCCCGGCAATTGCCCGGCCTTTACTATTTCATTCCAGATATCATCCGGCGATTTTATATGCTCTCGCCACTGGCGATATGGGCGCCCGTTATCATCCGGAATCAATTCGCCGTTCTCATCGCGAACAAATTGCCCTGCCTTTTTGTCGTATCTGAATTGCAGGATATGTCCGTCACGGTCGGTTTTATACTCGGACTTATAGCTGATTATAGTCTCTATCATCGACATTGGCGCCGGATCAAGCGGGCTGTCGGCACGGCCAAGTTTCCCCACCACAGATTCGACCTCCGGAATATTGCTGAAGGCCTTATCCTGCATCTGCAGCACATCGAGAACCTCCCCAAGCGAGGCATGCGGCATCGTGGTCGGCATATACAGGAAAGAACCTTCATCCAGATCAGGCATAAATTCTTTACCCAATCCGGGAACGGCATGATTTATAGAGGAATATATTCGTGTCGAGCGAAGCCAGTCGGGCATAAATCCAAAAATATGATCGAAACCC
>JBFMFJ010000143.1:0-8604 GCA_040752235.1 Candidatus Zixiibacteriota bacterium
CGCCCCACCAAGAAACATTAAATCTGCCTCTGCTGCCAAAAAAGAATAACGCCGAATATAAAATAAAAGGGCCGGGCTGTATCACCCGGCCTTTTTTATGCCTTATCTTTTTATATGGATAGTCGCTTCATCATACATATGGCCGAAGCCGGGCAGAGAGAGGTGAACTCCGTCGTGCCCGCGATCGACTCCGGCACGCTCGAACGCTCAATATAAGCAAAACCCATTTTCTCGAAGAATTTCGCCGCCGTCGTTGTCAGAAGGTACACCTCGGATAAACCGTTATCGGCGGCACGCTCCAGCAGCATCCGCGTGATTATTTTACCGTATCCCCCGCCGCGGAATTTAACGAGCGTCACCAGCGAGCGGAGCAGTCCGTACTGCCCGTGAATCTCAAGCCCCCCGATTCCAACCAGTTCGGAATCATGATAGGCCAGAAACAAACATTCGATTTTATCATCAATGTCCTGTCCGGGGAGACCGTTATCAGAAAGCATTTTTTTAACAAGTGCAATATTGCCGCAAGTTGCTTTGGTCAATTGTATTTCTGCCGTATTCATAATGTATAATTTATTGATTATTTTATTAAAAGCATCTTTTTTGTCTCGATATGTTCGCCCGCTTCCATTCGGTAGAAATAAATACCGCTGGCGACAATGCTGCCGGAATGATCGGTGCCGTCCCAGACAATTCGGTAGACGCCGGCGGGACGGTCGGCATCAACCAGCGTTTTGACTTTCTGACCGAGGATATTAAAGATGTCCAATTGAACATGAGCCCTTGCCGGCAGGCTGTATTCGAGGGTTGTAATCGGATTGAAGGGATTGGGATAATTCTGCGAAAGCATGAATCTTTTCGGCAGCAGCGTCTCTTCGCCGGTAACCGCGGTATACAGGTGTGTCTTGCCATAAAGACTGACCGTGTTAATCACCTTATTGGTTATCGAATCTATGACAAACAGGTACTCGAAATATTCTCCTTCCCTGTATGGTGTAAAGGTGAGAGAAATCCGCGCAATATCATTCTCAATAAACCTGAGTTCGGTGCTTGACAACTGGAAGGCCCCCGGGTCGGAAACCTCAAGTCCCAGCAACGATGGCCCATCGGAGTAAGATTTGACTGCAATCGGCTGTTCGATACTGCTGCCGATTTCGACAGTCGGAAATTGCAGCGTATCAACCGGCCCGGTGGGATTCAAGAATTGTCCGGCAAAGATCAGCTTTTGTCCGTCCTTCAGGCGCAGCATATCATCCGGCTCAATTAAGGCCGGCCAGAAGAAATATAGTATGTCCAGCGAATCCGGATTATCCAGCAATGACATGCTGGTATAATCGACGCCGCCGGCATTAACCGGATTTTCCCCGGAGTAATCGGAATTGAATATCACTAACCATTCCCAACCCCCTTTGTCATCGACCAGGCCGGGGCTCCAGGTGGAGTCATAGACATCGGAAAGATAGTACTCGACAAAAGCGGCGTTTAGCTGGCGGTCATTATCGATATCCCAAACGGTAAAGGGCACATCGTAATATCCGGCGTATGTATAGGCCGACTCCGACCCCTTATCGTACCGATAGGCTTTCTGTTTCACAGTATTCGAGAAACGCACTTCGACCGAATGAAATGAATCGGGCACAACATTGAAATCAAGAGCACTGCCGAAGAATTCGGTGGCATAATCGGCCCCGCCATAATAGAAATTGCCGCCCCAGCTGTACGCCGACAACCACCGCTCTTTAAGCGGATAGAATGTTACCCTGTCAAGGCCTGAGCTTTCGATTATGATTTGAGCAGAGTCGGCGGAGACAAAATCAATCGTATCCATGACAGAGTCGATAGCAATATTGGAATCGAGAAGATGCCTTAGAACCGAAAGTGAAAAGAAATTGTCTTTCTCGGCATAGGCCGCCAGCTTGAAAACGACCTGCTGGCTGTCGCCCGGATTAAAAGTAAACGGACCGAAACCGACCATTAATCGTTTGTCACCCTGTTCATAATCGATATAACCGCGCCGCGAGAGCGGGTCATCACAGGCATAATAGGTCACCGTATCACCTGTGAAAGGATTTACGTACGGCACCCCTTTGAATCCGTCCCATCCCCGCGCGTACAAAAACAGTTCTTCCGGACTGTCCGGTTCGGTACCATTCATGTACCCGATAAAGGATGACATTCGGATGTTTTTGTAATCCGGCATCACCACTCCATCAAAGAGCGCCGTATCACCGGGCGATTCGACCACCGGGCCGGCAACGACTTTACCGCCCCAGGCCGCCGGGATAGTATCATACACATAACTGTAGATGTCACCGTTAAACCCGAAGAAAATATCATGAGCCGTGTCGCAGCCAATCAGGTCGTCATTGGCGCCGCCGATATCAGGATCAGCCCATAGATTGATGTAAAAACTGTCTATGACATTCGGGCTTTTATTATAGAACTTGTACTTAAGGTACAAAAAATTCTCTTCCTCGGGAGTATCATAGCCCCATACCGTCTGCTGGACCTCGATACCGAGCGGGGCGGTTCCTCCCCCGTAATAATTATCATGCAAACCCGGGTCGGCATCATTGAAGACTGTCCAGAGAGTCTGATCTCCGATAAGCAGCGGATTGCCGTCAATATCGACCGGCGCCCCCAGCGAATCGGGCCAGTTGTCATAATCAAAATCACCCGGAGCGGAGTTCTGATCGATTTTAAATACCTTAAACGATTCCTGATATGGTTGATAACTTCCGCCAGCCATAGAGCCGGGTATGAATTCCGGGTTGTCATATATCGCCACAGCAGATCGCACCTGGCCGTCTACTTTTCCCGCCAGAACCAGTCCGGCGGCATAAACCACCGTCCTGTCAAGCACGCCGCTGCGGATGTCGCTGGTGTCTCCGGTATATGGATAATACAAGCCTTCCGGTCTTCCGAATAATAAAGTCTGGTCCATGGCGATCGAACCGGAATTGGTGACAAACATAAACAGATTGTTGGCATCATAGAAAGTAAGCAGATCATAATTCTCATAGGCGGCCGCAGAACTGATTCGGGGCATGAACCGGGGCGGCAGGGCCGCCGCCGAATTCACCATAACCGCGATCAACAGGATCGCTGCGGTAGCAATGGACAAACAGGAACGAAAGGATGTCTTGCGGCCTGTTCCGGTCATTTGATCAGCACCATCTTTCTTGCCTGGTTATACTTACCGGCTTTGAGGTTGTACAGGTAGATACCCGACGGAACCGGTTTCCCGTTATCATCGAGACCGTGCCACTCAACTAAGTGTCGGCCGGCCGGAAGGGTTTCATCGAGAAGCGTCAGCACCCTGCGACCCAGGATATCATAAATATTTATGGTCACAACCGCCCCGGCCGGCAGGGAAAATTCTATCCGCGTATCAGGATTAAAAGGATTGGGCACATTTTGTTCGAGACTGAATTCCTTCGGTAATTGGCTCGGGCGGTCATCAACCGCCGTTGCCGGTTCCTCGTACAGGCCGATACCGTTCAAACGCCGGTTATAACGCCAGACCGGGGCCAGAGAACTGGCCGAGTCAAAGGACATCCCGATAAAATCCATAAAAACGAGTGAGCTGTCGGCAGTCGGCATGACCAGATCGATATTCCCGTTATTATCGATATCGCCGATTGTCGGTACAAATCTGAAATCGCTGCCATTGCTCATCGGGATTTCGGGGGCGGTGATGATCGGAAATCCGTCCAGCAGATCACCCGACATATCCCAGGCATAAATACGTTGCACGCGGTACGTGAAAAATAAATCATCATTGGTGCAGGCAATAATATCGGCCTGTCCGTCATTATTGACATCACTTAAAACCAGCATGTTTATTTTCCCGGGGCGCGGCGTGATAGTAAAGAAACCGTCCGGATTGCCCGGTACAAAAGCCGTACCATCCAGATTCCAGGCATGCACATAGCTATAGCTGACATCGAAGTTGCCGCAGAAATATTCCGGCGAACCATCGGCATCGATATCCCCGAATATCGGTATGGTCGGGACCATAAAGTCATCGATACCCATAGCATGCGGCCAGCCCGCCTTGAGTGCCAGATTCTCGTCATAGGCGTACAGCCAATATCCCCTGTCGGCATAGAAACCGAATGCAATTAGTTCCATCCGATCATCTTTATCGATGTCATATGCCGTCATGCCGCGACAATTGAATTTGATTCCATCCATTTTGGGCATGGTGCTTGTGACAAGATTCCCTTCATAATCCAATTGCCTTATAATGCCGGTCCCATACAAAAACTGGTACAACTCATCAAATCCGTCATTATCCATATCAAGCGGCAGGTGCAACGATACGCCGGCAAACGTTTTTATCAATCCGGATTCCGTATCGAACATATAGGAGTCGCCCCCAAATCTGTCCACAACGACAAGATGAATCTCGTCGCGCCCGTCACCATTAATATCCTTCAAAAACAGCGTCGTAAAATCATATTCCATGCCGATGTAGTCATCTATATTCGGAGTAAAACTAAGGGGAAATTCAAAATCAGGCCCTCCCGATCGGAAACCATACAGCACGGCCGGATCGACACCGACAATGACAAAATCATCGATGTCATCGCCATCCAGACGCCCGATGGCGGGCGGCACAATAAAATTATTGGCGATGCCTGCGGCCGGATTGGAATTATCGGGAGCGCCGTCGGTCGCAAAGACCTGGAGATCGTGATCCGTACCGAGAATTATCTCATTTGCACCGTCATTGTCTATATCACCATAGTTGGCCAGAAGTGCAACATCTCCGTCGATTTTCAACTTCCAGGCATTATCCGACGAGAATATCGAACGGATATTGATCTGTATCTCTTTCTGTATTTCAAGCTTGGTGGTCGAATAAACCGAAAGCCGAAGGGTGTACTGCCCTTCCGGAAGAGACTCCACCACCCACCCGGCGATAATATCTCCGGATGCAGGTGTCGTCGCAGTCACGATCTCGGTCCAGGTCGTGGGTGTCAAGCCCTTGCCGTAATCCAGGACATAATGACTGAAATCGGGTGAAAAAGCATCCACCACGATATTGACAATATTCGATAAAGTATCACCTGCCATTGGCCATTCAATTTCAGCCACGGCCTGGTTGGCGATAAATATCGTTCTCAAATACTCATTAGACTCGCCGACTTTCAATCTTATCGTGTAACGGCCCGATATAGCATCCGTATCCCACGACTCCAAAACGCCGTCGGTAACCGGAACGGAGGAGTTAAGAATAGTATGGTACTCAGCCGGGTCGGAACTTGCGCCGTAATCAAGAATATATGACGAGAAATCAGCCCCATCGGCCATCCCTGTAATATCCACTACCCCGCTGACAATCTGGCCGATCTCCGGTGTACTTATATATGCCCGTACTTGCGGCGCTGCAGACAGTGCCTGCATAAGGTTGACCCGGCCGTAACCGCTGTAAATATCGGGACCGGGCAGATTCATGCCCGTACCATAAGGATCTATTATGTCATCGGCGGTTATATGCAGGATCTCTCGTGCCTTTTGAGGGGTCACTCCGGGTGACACCGATCGCAGATAGGCAGCGACGGCGGCCACCATCGGGCCGGACATACTTGTCCCCGACGCCAGATAATATTCTTCACCGACAATATGCACCCAGGGTTCATCATCCTCATACATGTCGGTGGTGTCCGCGCGCAGAGAAAGGATGGCCAGCCCGGGCGCGACTATGTCGACATGCTCACCGATGGTCGAAAAGGCGGCCACATAATCGGAGTCGGTACTGGCGCCCACCGCGATGGTTTTGTCGAAAGCGGCAGGATAATTGTACTCCTCGATGCCGCTGTTGCCTGTCGAGGCGCACACAATGACGCCCCTCTCATACGCGTATGAAATGGCATCCTCTAATAAGTAGCTGCGATACGGCAGCCCAAAACTCATACTTACGACGTCGGCCCCATTATTGGCGGCATAAATAACGGCGCGGGCCATCATCGAGGTCAAGGCGGTCGGAAATATCTTCAGGGCCATTATTTTGGTGTTCGGCGAAGTTCCCGCAATTCCGATACCGTTACCGGTCACCGCGGCTACAATTCCGGCACAATGCGTCCCATGACCATAGTAATCGGTAGGATCATTGTCTTCCAGATCGGCTTCGATAAAATCATCCGATGATGAGAAATCCCACCCATATATATCATCGATATATCCGTTATTGTCGTCATCAATATCGTTATCCGCAATTTCACGCGGATTGTTCCAAATTTTTCCTTCCAGATCGGGATGATCGATATCCACACCGGTATCGATAATAGCGACCACCGATGTAATCGTATTATCGGGTGGATTGGTAATGATGTCGGCGGCCTTTATATCGGCATCAGGTTTGCCGTATACAATAATCATTTTGTCGTTTTCATAGCCTTCATTGCGGACAATATAGTAATGCCCCTGGCCATAGTTGTACAATCCCCATTGATGCTGCAGATATGTGTCGTTGGTGATGGTGTGCAGTTCGGCCCTGTATTCCGGTTCGGCGTATTCGACTCCCGGAATCGCCGAATATTCGGCCGCGACCTCACCGGCATTGACTCCCGGCGGAACAGTCAGAATAAAAATATTGTCGAATCGATATCTTTCGGAAGCGACCCTCTTTTTCAGGAAGGGTTTTGCGTCAACTACATGATACTTTCGATTGATTTCATCAACCGCGGCCAGGCCGCTGGTAATGGCGCCGCTCTTTCCGGCAGAGAAATTCAGTCCGGAATCCCGGGAGAACTTTACGATTATTCGCTGCGGAATATTCGCACTTTTTTGAGGTGAGGTAATTCCCTGCAAAGCTTGCGAGGCGGGGTTCAGGGCAAATAATACAAGCAGCAGGGCTAATACTGATGTAAATTTCATAACTTTTTTCTATACGCGCTGCCCTTAGGATTAATTAATACCTCCATAGATGGTCGTCAGATATAATCTACGGCATAACTCCGATTCTTACAAACGTTTATACTCCAAAATCAGCACAAAATCAAAATCGGCTCAAAAGTCTTGAAAAAAGGGGCCTTCTTTGTTAGCTTTAGGTCTAAAAAACAGAAACAAAACCATATATTTTAATGACGAAAAAGGAAAACCATTGTTGTATATAATTTTTCTTCCTTATCTTCAAACAATCCAATGATATAGGAGCAAAAAAGCCATATCCTTACATATTATTTGAGGAGAACCTTATGAAACCAGCCATATTGTTGTTTATTATCCTTTTTTTTGTGCCCGGAGTTCAGGCCGCATCCACTGACTCCGGCATAGTTCCGCCCGGAGATACTCCGCCTCTGACCGCTTTCGATCGGCTTAAAAATGTCGGCGGCGCCGCCGATTTTGACAGCGCCGCCTGCGCCATTGTTTATGACGAGACCGTCAATACCATTAATGAATCCGGTGTGACCAATACAACCGGCTACATTTTATATAAGATTCTGACCGGGGAAGGCTGTAAGGAACTGGCCGTCCTGACCTGGGGCTATGAGCCATTGACCAACATGATAGAGATAGAGGAAATAAATATCCTCCGTAATGACAGCACTATCACGGTTGGCAGCGAATCGCTCAAAGATCTTCCGGCTCCTCAGAGAGGTATTTACTGGCAGGACCGTATCAAAAGTATCCAGCTTCCCCGCCTTTATGTCGGCGACGGTGTCGAGGTAAAAATAAAACGAAAGGGTTTCTCTTATGCCCTGCTCGACGACAGCGAGACCGCACCGGCCTCCGATAATGCTAAATATACGCCGCCTATGCCGGGCGAATATTTTGATATCGTTCTTTTCGAGTCGACCAGACCGATAGTCGAAAAAAAATACGTACTGAAGATGCCCGCCGGTAAGAGAATTCACTCACAGGTTTACAACGGCCCGATGTACAGCCATACCGGATATATTAAAGATACCACCATTTACTCATGGTGGGCCAAAGATATTCCCGCCCGTGAACCTGAGAAGTACGGCCCGGATATAACCGACCTGGTGATGAAAGTGGTGATCGCTACGGTCGAGAACTGGGAAGCCAAAAGCCGCTGGTTCTTTGATGTTAATGAAACGCAGTTTGAATACAACGACGCCATAAAAGACAAAGTGGGTGAGATCCTTTCGGCGGCCGGCGTCGCCGGCGGCACCGATGAGGAAAAGGCCTTTGAACTGGTTCATTGGGTGGCCCAGAATATACGGTACAGCGGACAGACCATGGGTAAGGGCGAGGGCTATACTCTGCACCCGGGCACCATGATTTTCGAACAGCGCAGCGGCGTCTGCAAAGATATCGCCGGGATGCTCATTACCATGATGCGTGCCGCCGGACTCGATTCATACGCCGCCATGACCATGGCCGGCAGCCGTATTGAGGATATCCCGGCCGATCAGTTCAATCATTGCGTCGTGGCATTAAAACAGAAAGACGGATCATACGTCATGTATGACCCTACCTGGGTACCGTACGATAAGGATATCTGGAGCAAACTCGAGTCGGAGCAGCATTACCTGATAGGATCCCCGCAGGGCGAAACGCTGGATCGTATTGCCTACAGTTCTCCCGAGGAATCCCCTGTAAGAATACAAAACGATGCGACTATTCTGCCCGACG
>JBFMFJ010000144.1:0-8600 GCA_040752235.1 Candidatus Zixiibacteriota bacterium
CTTTAATAAATAATGTCCGCCAGGATCGGACACCCTTTTTCCTGACTGCCGAGCATTGTCTTGGCGGCGAGGAGACCTGGGTCTTTATGTTTAATTATGAAAGCCCGACCTGCCAGAATATCGACGGCCCGACCTGGATGACTGTTTCCGGCTCGACCCTTTTGGCCAACTACAGCGGTTCCGATTTTGCCCTGTTGATGCTCGACGAGTCGCCGCCCGATTCATATTATGTTTACTATGCCGGATGGTCGAACATAAATATAGCATCACAATCATCAACCGGGATTCATCACCCCAGCGGCGATATCAAGAAAATATCGTTTGATTATGATTCGGTGACTTCCGCCAATTATCTGACTACATCCGGCACTACCCATTGGCGAATCGGCTCCTGGAATGACGGCACCACCGAGCCCGGTTCCTCAGGTTCACCGCTTTTTGATCAGAATCATCATATTGTCGGGCAGCTTCATGGTGGTTATGCTTCCTGCACCAGCATTACATCCGACTGGTACGGCAAGTTTTCGCTTTCATGGACAGGCGGCGGATCGCCTTCGACCAGATTGCGTGACTGGCTTGACCCGTACAATTCCGGCGCCACGATACTTGACGGTTATGATCCCTTTGAAACGGTGGCCATAAGCCATTTGCCGTTGACAGACACCCGGGATACAGCCAATGATTACGAGGTGATTTGTACGATCATGTCCAGCGTTCCGCTTGTCAGTGATTCACTCCTCCTTTATTA
Source organism: Candidatus Zixiibacteriota bacterium (assembly GCA_040752235.1). Classification (GTDB taxonomy): domain Bacteria; phylum Zixibacteria; class MSB-5A5; order GN15; family PGXB01; genus PGXB01. The sequence goes on from JBFMFJ010000144.1 coordinate 749, forward strand.
TCAGATATCTTCGGTCTGGAACACGGAGTTGCTGACAGCGACCGGAATTAATAAGCAGTACCATGCTTTTATCCCGGCGCAGTCGGCCGGAACGACTATCGACTATTACCTGTTCGCCAAGGACAGCGCCAATACCGCCGACACGACACCGGTTTATAGTTTCAATGTACTTTATACTCCGCAGATTTCGGTTACCCCCATGTCTATTGCTCACACTCTTCCGGTTGATGACTCCACCACGGACTATCTGATAATCGAAAATATCGGTGAGGGATTCCTGGATTACACCATAAATATCGAACGAGTTATGGCGGTCAATCCCTTCTATGACTCCCTGGCTGAAGCTGATCTGCTGGCTCCCGCCACCCGCGTGTATCCCGACGGTTTCGACGAAGATTATATTGACGTAAAAGGCCTCGAAGATTACCGTGTCGGATTCACGGTGGATAAGAATGCCGGCGGTCCCGATCTGTACGGTTATTACTGGATTGATTCGGACGAAAGCGGCGGTCCTGTTTTTAACTGGGCGGATATCACTGCCACCGGAATCGACATTACGGCCGGTTTGGACGATGACAATTTCACCGGGCCGTACGATATCGGTTTTGATTTCCCCTTTTATGACAGCGTTTACACACAGTTCTATGTCGGGTCGAACGGATTAATAGGTTTTGATACGACCACTCTGAAGTCCCGCACCAAAGTATCGATACCTACCTCCAGCCCGCCCAATGCTTTCCTGGCCTGGCTCTGGGATGATCTTGATATTACTAACTTGAATAATCCCGGCGGTGCGGTCTATATGCAGTCGGACGGCCAGAAATGTATTGTACAATTCGTGAATTACCCTGAATATAACGGGAGTGCCGGTGATGTCATCAATGCCGAGGTTATTATCGAATCGGATGGAACAATCACTTATCAGTATAACAGCATAGCCGCCGGATTCGATGCCGCTTCATGTGCCGTTGGAATAGAGAACCAGGATGGAACCGATGGCCTTGAAGTCGCTTACCTTACGACATATTTAAAGAACAACCTGGCCATTCGCTTTGACCGGCCGGCACAGTGGCTGTCACTTTCAAAATTCAGCGGTTCTGTCTGGACCGATTTGTCGGATACGGTAATATGCACCATATCCGCCGCCGGTCTTGATACCGGCCTGTACTATTCCAATATAGTGATTTCCAATAACGATCCTGATCCGGCCGATACGCTCTGGCCGGTTTCGGTAATGCTGACTGTTACAGACATCCCTCCGTTTATCTGCGGTGACGTCAATAATGATGAGGCTGTGAATATTCTCGATGTCACATATCTGATTACTTACCTTTATAAAGGTGGCCCGGCGCCCATTCCTCCGGAATCCGCCGATGTCAACAACAGCGGCAATATCAACCTTCTTGATGTCACATACCTGATTACCTACTTATACAAGAGCGGTCCGGATCCGACCTGCCCCTGAGCAAAGACTAGCACGGAAATAAAAAGGGACGGCTTAACTGGCCGTCCTTTTTTATGCTGATATTTGCCTATACGTTCTTACATCATATCATATGGATCGATATCGACCGCCAGCCTGACCGATGACGGCAGGCCGTAACCCGGTTCGGTACGTTCCCAGGCGTTTAGGAAAGCGATAAATTTCAGGATCGACTTTGTCTTGACAAACAAATGCCGGCGATACATCCCGCGCAGTCGATAAAGCGGACAGGGAGCCGGCCCGAGAATATACACTTTGAGCCCGGCTTCATCCAGTTTACTTTCGAGCTTTCTTCTGAATTCAACCGACTGTCTGACAGCCGCATCTTCCTTTTTGGCGGCAAACCTGAAATTCACCAGATGTGAAAAGGGTGGATAGAGCAGTTCTTTTCGGGATTGAATCTCCCTGGCATAAAATGACTCATAATCCTGCCGGGCGGCGTCATCGATCAGATCAAGTTCAGGTCTGAAGGTCTGGATGACCACCTCGCCGGGGATAATGCCTCTTCCCGAACGTCCGGCCACCTGAATCAGTTTGGCAAACAACTTCTCGGAGGCCCTGAAATCCGGCATATCCATGCCGATGTCGGCCATAAGAACGCCGACCAGGGATACATCGGGGAAATCAATCCCTTTGGTGACCATCTGCGTTCCCAGTAGTAGATTATATTTTTTCGCGGCGAAGTCGGATAATATGACATGCGCGTTTTCACGGCCGGCGGCGCTGTCCGAATCGAGCCGCACTGTCTTTACTCCTTCAACCAACTCGCTTATTTGATCTTCAATTTTTTGCGTACCCGTCCCCAGAAATACAAAGCTGTCTCCGCCGCAGTTGTTGCAGTTGTTGTACGAAGCATTGACATATCCGCAGAAATGACACATCAGACGATTCCCCGACTTATGATAGGTCAGGCTGATATTGCAGTGCGGACATTCCGGCGTATAACCGCAGTCGGTGCATTTAATTCTTGGCGAGAAACCGCGCCGATTGAGATATAAAATGACCTGTTGTTCTCTTTCCAGTGATTCTTCGATCATCTTCAGCAGCGGCCGCGTAAAAAACGGGTTATTCGCAACCGGCGGTTCTTCGCGCAGATCAATCAGCCGTACCAGCGGAATCTCGGCCTCTTCCGGACGGCGGGTTAATTTCAGAAGGCGATAACGCCCCTGCTCGGCATTGTAAAAGGATTCCACTGACGGTGACGCCGAACCAAGGACCACCGGTATTCCGGTCAACTTGGCGCGCATGACGGCGGCATCCCGGGCCTGGAACCTCGGCGCCGGATCATCCTGCTTGTAGGATTCATCATGTTCCTCATCCACGACAATCAGTCCGAGATCAGGAAGCGGTGCAAATATGGCCGACCGCGCCCCGATAACGATTTTGTATTTCCCGTTCCTGATATTCTGCCAGACAAGGACTCTTTCCCGCGCGCTTAGTGCCGAGTGAAGCAGCGCGATCTCGTCACCGAAAAAGCTCTTGAAATAACTCAGGAGGGTTCCTGCCAGGGCAATTTCGGGCACCAGAATAAGAGCCGTTCCTCCTCGCCTCAAAACCTCCCGCGCTATATGGCAGTACACCAGAGTCTTGCCCGACCCGGTGATTCCATAGAGCAGGAATGGAATGAATTTGTCCAGTGCTCCCGCAATTGACTCAATGGCTGCGGATTGTTCCCCGGTCGGAGTGATCATATTTAATCCTGGGCGCGCCCTGAAATAACCGAAAAGATCGGGTGTCCCGTAAACAGGTTTAATTATGCCATGCTCCAAAAGCTTTTTAAAACGATATTCGCTGATATTCGGGGAGATAATGTCCGACTTTTTCAATAACTGCTTTGATTCATGAATGCCGCCCAAATATCTTGAAAAATTCTCCTCTTCTGCCGCAGAGCGGTCAATAATATAACCAAGGAGAATCTCCGAGACACCCTGCCCCTTGTCTATCCATACCGGCCTGAGCCCGCCTTTTTCAAGCAGTTGCGGGATAACTCCGGGGTACGATTTTTCCATCAGAACGATATCCCGGCTTTTGAGAACAGCTTTCTTTTCAATAGAGTTTTTTAGATTTTCGGGAATCGAGAGTCCGCTCGCCGCCTGATCCAGTTGCTCCGTGACCGCATAATGCGGCTTTTTTATTTTTCGCATGTCGGGGGGCAAGGCGGCGTTGAAAACATCAGCCGGGTTGACATTATAATAAGATGCCATCCACTTAAGAAAGCCCAGCAGGTTGTCGTCGAAAAGAGGTTGAGGATCCAGAACATCTATCACCGATTTAATTTTCGCCTCGGGTTTTCTGGACGCCGGTTCGATAAAGTACCCGATTACTCGTCGCCGTCCGAAAGGGATTATTACCCTTTGCCCTGTCCTAAGCTGAATTTGAGACGATTCAGGCTCCAGGTAAGTAAAAAGCCGGTTGGGCGTATTCGGTACGGAAATGTTTATCAGTTTTTTTTCCATTGGAAAAAAAAGGCAGGTCGCATCAGACCTGCCTTATCGTTATATCTTAAATCATTTATAGATTCTCTAACTCGGCGACTTTGGCTCTGGCTTCCTTGGCCTTTTCTTCTTTTCCGGCGGATGAGTAAAGATCGACCAGAACATTCCAGACTTTGGCATCGCCGGGATCAATCTCGGCGGCCTTTTCGAATGGCGCCAGCGCCTCATCAAAACGCTGCAACTGGATCAGGCAATCGCCCATGTCAATCCAGTGCTCTTTATGATACGGTTCGATTTCGGCCAGTTTCTGAAATACGCCGAGAGCATCATCATATTTGCCGCGAATCATGCTGACAATTCCGAAATTCGTGAGGGCATCCATGTTCTCCGGATCCAGTTCCAGACCTTTCTTGAAATACACCGATGATGAGTCAAACATGACGTCTCTCATTTTGCCATTTCGTTCGGCTCCTTTGCCGTCGGCGAGGTCCTGAAAATATTTCACCGAATCGGAAAAATCGCGGGATTTGACCAGCCAGTACTTGCCGACATCAATAAATGCCATCGGATCATTGGGATTGGCCGCAAGCGCCTTCATATTATAAACATAGGCGGAATCGTAATTCTGAATGTTGTTATAACAGGCGGCAATATTCATCATGGTCGCAGCATCATCAGGAGCAAGTTCAACCACCTTGTTAAACCAGGTTATGGCATTTTGCCAGTCGCGCATCTGAATATAGGCGTAGGCGGCGTTTTGAAGCATATTCGGCTCACCCGGTTTCATTTCACTGGCCTTGATAAACCAGACAGCCGATGAATCGAACTGCTTATTGCGATCATATATCAATCCCAGACCTTCATAGCACTGTGAGCTGTCGGGGATGACCAGGATGGCCGACTTGAAATATATTTTGGCGCTGTCGGCCGCCGCAAGCTTGGCCGCATTGGCGGCCTCTTTGGCTCCCTCATCTGCCGCGTTGTCTATATCGGTCTGATACTTTTCATCGAGATTGCCCAGTATCTGAACGGCATTATTGTAATTTTCACGCCAGTAATAGGCCTTGATGGAGTCGACTCTCTTGATATATTCACTGCAATTCTTTTTCCATTTGCTTTTGACTTCCTTGTCGTCACAGCTTCCAAACAAAGAGTCATAATAAACCGACATTGTATCGAGAAAATCGAATTTCTTGCTGAGGTTATATTCCCTGTTGGCGTATTCACCGAAAATATTACCCTTATAATAGTATGCTTCCGGGTGCGGCCCATGCTGCGCCAGAACCTGGTTGCAGAGATCGAGCGCTTCTTCTACCCGCGGGGGATTGGCATATAAAGCAATCCTGGCGGATGACAGCAACGCCGATTCGCTTACAATTTTGCCGCCTCTTTGCGCCGCGGCGGGCAATGCCAGCATCACAACGAAACATATAACCGTCAAATATCTAAAATATTTCATCATTTCCTCCTGTCTTACAATTGCCGGTTACCTTACAACATAGTTGGCGAATTTAATACCTTTTAACAATTATGTCAACCCCGTTCATTTTTTTATCGTCCGGTCCTGACCGTGTATTTCACGATCTCCTTACCATCCGTCTTGACCGGAACATCAAAAATTAAGGTGTTGGCATCCTTCTTTTTATATTCATGGCTCGACTGTGTCACCTCCCAGTCTCCATAAAGCTGTTTTTCTATTTTTATTGTGACGTTTTCCTTCTTATGATTGCGCAATTCAATTTCATATTCTCGCTCATCAACCTGCGGCGATATCCGATTGTAATTTACCACTTTTTCTTCCGCGGATATGTCAAAGGCATAGCCGATGGTAAGCTTTACTTCCTCATCCCGCGGCGTATGATCGATATTATCCTCACCAAGCAGCACCATGGAGCCGTCATCATCCGCCTTAAAAATCCTGGTCCGGCCGGCGGGAAGCGGAATCCCTAGGCCGGCTTCTTTGGAATTGGTGAACTTGATAACTACTTTGACTTTTTTGGCATTCATTTCCGGCTGATAATAATATTCTTTCTTTATTGCGGTGGAAGCCGGCTCAAAAAGAGCAATCTGCTTTATTTCATTATCAGCGATAGTCGCTTTACGCGGAAGAGTGTACATGTGATACTCGAAGAATTCTTTTTCCTCGAATCCGGCGGCTGATGATTTCATCAAAACCGCTTCATCGGCCATTCCCATCGGCGCGCGCGTACGTGGCGATGGCGCCCGGTGAATATCACCGGCGATTAATTTCAGGGTGGCATCTTTGTAAGTCGCTCCCGATTGGTTGTTAATCGAGGACCAGCCGGTCAGACCAAGATTCTTTTCATCGCCCGACAGAATGCCCACATATTCGGCATTCCAGTCAATCCCGGCTGTCTGATAACTGACCTCACAGTCGGCCTTGCCCGAAAAATCGGAGTCATAAAGCCAGAAGAGAGTCGGCCTTGTAATTAATCCTTCGGGGAGTTCCGGGAAATTGGCGTTGACAACCTGTTCCAGTCGGATTATTTGCACCTTGCCGGCATCTTCCCGGAGGACAAAAGCCCCGCCCGAGAATGAAAGTAAAGTCCCGCTGAACATATTGCCGGCCTTGTCAAAGAGATCAATCTTTTTATCAATGTACTTGGAATATATCTTTTCAGGAGATACCAGATCATAGGCATAATTCTGTTCCAGGATAACCGCCGATTTGCCGGGATCGGTTATTTCAAAACCGACCGAGGTCGGATCTATTTGAGAGGGAACGTCGGTAAATAAAACACGGCCGGTTCCCTTTTCAAAATTCAGTGCCCTGGTCTCATGAACCACTCCCAGATTGCTGTTATAAACCGTGACCGATATACCATCGGCCATGACAACACTCACAACCAGGAGCATTGCCGAAATTATGTACAAACCTATTCTTCCCATAAACGCCTCCTCTTTCATTTATTTATACAAGGACGATTGCCAAATCTTTCAGTACAATCAACAAAAAACTCCATATGCATACCTAATCTGTTACGATTGAAAAGGTTAGTCCATTCTGGGGACAACCATCAATATCTGGAACCTGATTCTTGACAGACTAATTATGGTCTTTCTTAATTATATCTCTGCCCTGCCGATAAGTTCTTATATGGAAAGAAGTTGTCCCTCCAAAGTAATTGTCTTTGGGGCCAGACTGTTTCTTGATGAATGGGAACGTCTGCGCGTCTCTAATTCTGATTCTGAAAAACGCGTTACTTTGCATGATGCGGCCGTTATTCCGGAAACGGATATCTCCGGAAGCACCGCCTTTGTTGATCTTGATGACAAAAAATTCCGCAGTCCCGAATTTCTTAAGGAGCTATCTACATCTTTTGATAAGCTCCAGATAATCGGAATCTCCAAATCAATTTCTCCCAACCAGACCATTGAAGTCGCCAGATTGGGTGTTTCGGAAATCCTTACACAGGAGCAGTATCGAACCAGGGTTTCATCATTCTCGGATATGCCGGAGCCGGAACCGACGCCAATTCCTACAGCCGGAAATCAATACGGCCTGTCCTCAATAATTGGTAATTCTCAAAAGATGAACGAAATCAAGCAAATGATCGACAACCTCAGCGATGTCGATTACCCGAATGCCATCCTCTTCGGCGATACCGGAACCGGCAAGGATCTTGTGGCCAAAGTGATGCATTACTCCGGAGTCAGAAAAGACAAACATTTTATCGAGGTCAACTGCTCCGCCATTCCTGATGAACTTTTTGAATCCGAACTGTTCGGCCATAAAAAAGGATCATTCACCGGAGCCAAATCTGATAAAATCGGTTTGTTCGAATTTGCGGACAAGGGTACGATTTTCCTTGATGAAATCGGCAACCTGACCATTTCGGCGCAGGCCAAGCTGCTCAAGATACTCGAGAGCCGGCGCTTGAGACCGCTGGGCGGGGTCGAAGAAAAAGATATC
>JBFMFJ010000145.1:0-8579 GCA_040752235.1 Candidatus Zixiibacteriota bacterium
CAATGTCAAGAAGGATATATCATTCATTTGTTTTTGCTGCAGCTGCTGCTGTAATGTTATGCTGGGAATAAGAGAACTCGGCTATCCCCATATACTGGTAACGTCGAATTATATCGCCCGGACCAGTGAAGATACCTGTATCGAATGCGGGACCTGTGCGGCCTCCTGCCCGATCAGCGCCATTACCATGCCGCCGCAGGGATCACCGATAATTGATGTCAATATATGCATTGGCTGCGGAGTCTGCGCCCACAATTGTGATACCCAATCCATGCGCCTTGTTAAAAGAGAGCAAAGAGTCCTTCATCCGGAAGATGCTTTCGGGCGGATCATTCTCCAGAGCCTTGAACAGGGGACTCTCCAGAACCTGATATTCGATAATCCGCAGAGTATCAGCCATAAGTTCTTGAGGGCGTTCGCCGGCGGATTTCTTAAAATTCCGCCTGTCAAGAAGGCCTTGATGAGCGACCGGCTGCGCTCCCGCTTTCTTGAGAAACTACACAGAGGCCATTAAGCCTGCCAGGATTATCAGGGGCCGATAGCCGGCCCTTCCTGCGAAAAAAGCCCGACACTATTCGCTTGTAAATAAAGTCAAATTTGGCTATATTCAAGTGCGGGCTCCTTTTTGAAAAAAGAATATTAATCTATAGATGCTTTATGGAGGGTGTCATGATTGCAAAAGATCTGATCAAAAAGAAGCAGAAAAAAATTATAACCGCGGGACCATCGACGTCAGTCGATGAAGCCATGAATTTAATGATCAGCAACAACATTGGATGTTTGCCGATTATTGATGCCAAGGGAAAGCTGATAGGGATAGTCAGCGACAAGGATATTTTTCGAAAGATTCATGAGACCCGCGGTGATTATCACTCCCTCAAGCTTGAGGATGTGATGACCTCGGCCGTAATAGTCGGGTTACCCGAAGACAATATCGAGTATATCGCCGGCGTCATGGATAAGAATTATATCCGGCATGTTCCGATTCTGGAACAGGAGCAACTGGTCGGCCTGATTTCTCTGCGGGATATCCTCAAGGTCCAGACCAACCAGATTGCCATCGAAAATCGTTTCCTGCAACAGCATCTTGACGGGATTCATCAGAGAGACAAATCGGGCGATTTTTGATCGGGCGATGGAAATGCTAAAGTCCCGCCGCCCGCGGAGATTCGGCAAAATAAAAAAGGCTTTCCTGAGGGAAAGCCTTTTCAATAATTTATTTTACTTTAGGCAGATTTTCTACGATGAATCAGTCCGGCGCCGATCAAACCCATTCCGATCAGAAGGATGGTGGACGGTTCCGGAACGGCTGTGATAACTTTCAGTTCAACGCCGCTGTTGAAGTAATGGCAGTCAGGGTCAAAACCGAATCCAAAAACTCCATTGCTGGCATAGTCGTTCAGGGTGCCGACAAGACCAAGGTCACTGAAGCGATAGCTCAGTGTGGTCCCGTTCGAGACACCGCCGTTGGGATCCGACCAGACATCGATCAGAGTCCCCTGGCCGTCAAAATAATCGCCATTAGTATAGCCTTCATAACCGGCGAAAGTGCCTACCGCAGGGTCATCCAGCAGGTGCATATAAAGACTATCGCCATATTCTACCCGCCAGTCATAAATGTCATTGAATGTCAAAACTGCGTCTACAATATGTTCGCCCGGGTGGTTCCATTCGATGCCCCAGGAATAGTAATAATTATGATCCAGTCCCCAAAGATCTTCAGGTGAGGGGACAAAGGTGTAAATTGCCGACATTGCCGATGACGCCAATAGTGCCAGCATAACGGTGGTTGCGATAGAAAGAATAAGACGCTTCATTTTATGACCCTTCGCTAATTTGTGATATTCAATATAAAATACAACTCCTAACATCATGCATGCAATAAACTTGCCATTTAATAACCGCTCTCAATAGCATTCCTGATGTTGTTTGTAAGGTGCTGTTGAATAATGACTTGAGAGAGCGGTTTGTATTTTTGGCGACAGATTTTTTTATCTCATTTTCAAAATATGTGCAAAATCACAACATTTTTATCTTATTTACATGCAAAATTCATCACATATATGCATGCCATTACATACTTCGTCGGAAGTCACTCCAGCCTTATTTGCGGAGTGTCAGAATTCTGTTAACCAGTTGAATATTAAGAGATAAAGACAGTATATCTGCATGGAAGACGGGCTCTCATTGAATTGAAAGGCATGTTGACCTGACAACTAATTATTGAAATCAGGACTCAAATAATGCCTCAGAAACAAAGATGTAATAAGGCTCGTCAAAGAGTTATGAGATTATCGAAATGAGATTTGCTTTAATTGATTTTTGACTTTCTTTGCAGTTATGAAAAATTATTTGAAAATGGGAACTGGATTATTTAAAAGGGCCGTTAATTTCGTGGAGCCGGAGGCAATCTTGTGGATAGCGGCCCTTGGGTTCCTGGCGCTGATTAATCCCGCCGGTGATCAGCATTTCACATTCTGCATTTTTAAGAATCTTGGACTTGATTTTTGTCCCGGGTGCGGGTTGGGACGATCGATAGCCTACCTTATGCAAGGGGAGCCGGGATTGTCGTTAAACTCTCATCCTTTGGGTATTGCAGTAATCGCCATGATTGTCGTCCGAATCATGACGCTGCTATATAGATACGGAATTAATTTCGTGCATAAATCAGGAGGTAGTTATGGCCGACATGTTTCAATTACTGCCCGAGATTCAGGGCGATGAACTGATTTATATTCAAGCGTTGCTTCGGGATACCGATGATGATACGGCACAGCGATTTGCGATGGTTTATCGGATGCGAAGAAGGGAGCCTGTAACCATTCTTTTGCTGACAATCATTGGGTTTCTGGGAATTGCCGGTATTCAGAGATTTTATGTCGAGCAGATCGGCCTGGGGCTGATATATTTGTTGACTGCGGGAATTTGCGGTATCGGGACGATTATTGACCTTATAACTTTTCGCAGAATCGCCTTTGAATACAATCAAAAACAGGCCTATGAAGTTATTACACTCCTGAAAAAATAGTTGGGAATCAGGAGAATTCATTATATGCCGGTAAGTGAGGAATTCCGGGAATATATCATTGAACGGCTTCAGACCGTCGTGCCGGTTCACTGGAGAGCAATGTTCGGCGGGCTGGGTATTTATTCCAACCAGGTGCATTTTGCCATAGCCTCGGATAATACGCTTTATTTCAAGGTTAATGGGGAAAACCGGCGGGATTATGAGGAGGCCGGCATGTCTCCCTTCAGGCCGTTCGGAGGCGAATCTTATATAATGAGTTATTATGAAGTCCCTGAAGACGTGCTGGAAGATGCCAATATTCTCGCCGTTTGGGTCGAAAAATCAATCAGCGCCGCCCTCAGTCGGGGAAAAAATAAAAAGGCAAAGAAGCCTCGGAGAAAATGACACTTTTGTAAGGAATTGTGTGCGATTCCTATTTGCCTGCATTTGAAAATAATTCCTCCCGCCCGCGATTCACTCTTGATTTAAATATTTGACTTGTCTCCGACATTTTCCATAGCAAAATTGGCTGCAGAGTTCCCCAGAATTGTCTTGACATTGGGATTTAATTGAATAAATTTACTATATATACCAGGCTATCTTCCTTCATAAACACTTGAGGAAAGTCTTGCCGAATTCTTTTGACTATGTGGATGGATTAAGAACTATTATCAGATGTCTTTAAACTTGAACCAAATACGTCTTTTTCTAAGGAGGTGATTCTATAGCGTAACCTATATTTAAAGATATGCTGTTTGCCAATTCAGCATATTTTCTCACCCGAACAGCTTGAGTAACTAATTGCAAAAAGAGAGGTAAGTTCATGCACAAACCAAAAGTTACCTTGTTGCTTGTTCTTTCATTCCTCCTCGTCCTGGGGACCTTCCTGACTGTCTCGGGACAGGAAAAGCCGTTTGTAGAACGCGGCAAACTTGAAATCTCGCCAAATGTGATCAATCCTGATCCTCGTCCCACTGATGAAGAAATGCATGTGGACAGCTATGTCCCGTTGGTGGGGGATGAAGAACAGCAACCGACCAATGAAGAAATGGAAGTCGACAGGCTGACATCGAAGTTCAGCAGAATGGCCGGCGGCGCCAAGGCATTGCGCGAAGCCAAGGCCACGATTTTATCAGAAGATTTTGAAACCTCAGTCCCGCCAGCAGGATGGGATTTTATCGCCACCCACGGCGACACCACAACCTGGTACCAGGATGATGGGGATCCATATTCGGGCATTTACCATGCCGATTGTAAATACGATGAGGCGCTGGTGCCTCAGGATGAATGGCTGATTACCCCATCGATGGATTTCACGGCGGTTACCTCTGATGCCAAAGTCACTTTCCATTGGTTTATGAGTTATTACTGGGGAGTTGACCCGTATGATAATTATGATCTGGAGGTTCATGCCATAGTCGGTAATGATACCACTCTATTGTGGGAAGAGGCCGATTTCGGGACTTTTACCAACTGGACCTATTATGAAATTACATTAAGTCTGGCGGCCTATGTTGGTCAGTCCGATTTTAAACTCGGTTTCCGCTATGTCGGTGTTGACGGCGCCGAAGGATCGTTCGACCTTATTACTGTCGACGATAATCCGCCACCGACAGGGCGGTGCTGCTATGGCGATCCGCTGGCCCCGAGCTGTGATGATGTCACCGAGGCCGAATGCGCGACCCTTGGCGGCATCTGGGATGGCACCACCGATTGTACCGACGCCTGCCCGGTTGCCGGTCCCGGCGATAACTGCTATAACCCCTTTGTAGTTACGCTTCCGGCCGACATGCCCTTTACCGATGCCGGTCAGTATACCTGCGGCCGCGGTAATGATTATGCGGCTGCCGACATGTGTTATACCTACGGTTACGGCGGCGGCGAGGATATCGTCTATCAACTGGATGTGACCGAAACGGTTAATATCCGGGTGACGATGAATCCCAACGGCACGACCTGGACTTACTGGGAAATCCGCACCGAATGTGTTCCGCCGAACGGCACCTGTCTGACCTATTATCGGAACACCGGCAGCAGCCAGTACAGCTCCGACACGGTCATCACGCTGGATGCCGGCACCTATTATATGATCGTCGATACCTGGCCTTCACCGGATTGTATTCCCGATTTCGATCTGACGATCGAAACCTGGGCGGATCCGGTCGGTCGCTGCTGTTACGGCGATCCGGGTGCTCCCAGCTGCGACGATGTCACCGAGGCTGAATGTATTACCCTCGGCGGCTCCTGGGATGATGCCTTGAATTGCACCGATAATCCTTGTCCCGTGGCCGGTCCCGGCGACAACTGCGAAAGTCCGGTTGAGGTCAAGATTCCGGGCGATCTGCCCTATCAGAATCTTAACCAGTACACCTGCGGCCGCGGCAACGATTACAGCGCCACCTGTCTCGGTTCCTATGACGGCGGTGAAGACATTATCTACTGGCTCGATGTCGAGAGCGCGGTCGATCTTGATTTCACCCTGGATCCGAAGGGAACCAATTATGTTGGTATGGCCGTGGGCGCGGAATGTCCGCCCGCTGCGACCTGTATCGCTTATACCACGGTCGGTTACACCAGCGCCACGCTGAAACTGCTGGCCATCCATCTCGAACCCGGTTCATACTGGGTGATGATCGATACCTGGCCGAGCCCCGACTGTATCCCGGATTTTGATCTGACCATCGCGACCGCGGCGGTCGGCAATCCCGGCGACAACTGCGGCAATCCGCTGCTTCTCAAGATACCGGATGACATTGGTGTCGACGGTCTTGTCTCAAGTGATTACACCTGCGGCAGGAACAACAATTACAGCAACACCTGCCTCGGTTCCTATGACGGCGGCGAAGACATCATTTATGAAATCGATGTCGATGCTTCCGGCACTTACACGTTTACCCTTGATCCGCTGGGAACGACTTATACCGGAATGGCTATCAGCGATGTCTGTCCGCTGCCCTCCGGAACCAGTGACTGTATTGCCAAAGTCACCGGCTCGGGCAGTTCCCCGAGGAGTTTCGAGGCGGCTCTTGATGCGGGTATTTATTACCTGATGATCGATACCTGGCCGTCTCCGAACTGTATCCCGGCCTTTGATTTGTATATCGTCCCCGATACCGGAACACCTCCCGCGAACGATTTATGCGATGATGTTACCCCGACGACTCTAACCATGGGCGTTACGACAACATTCACGGGTGACAATACCAACGCCACCAATGAATGTCCGGAAATGTTTGATGATAACGGCCATGCCTGGGAAGCCTTTACGACGACCGGCATGTCCAATGTGGTCATCGACTATTGCGGAACATCACCTTCATTCGATCTGGTTTATGTCATTCTGATGCAGGGCTGTCCGTGCGGCGGAGCCAGCACCTTTACCTATGCCAGTTCAACCAACTGGGATCTCTGCGGCGGCGACGGCAACGTGACGATGTATTTCAACTGTCTGCCGGCCGGGACCTATTATATCCCGGTGCTGTCCAGCCATCCGAGCTATCCAACGTCATATAGTGAAGGTCCGTACACGATCAATGTTATCGCCACCGAAGTGAACAGCTATTGCGCGGCCTCCGGCGGTTGCGATGAATACATTGAAAACGTGACAGTCGCCAATATCAATAACACCTCGGCCTGCGAGGGTTATGGTGATTTCACGGACAATATTGCCTATATGGCTCCTGGTATGAGTTATCCGATCACGATCACAATCGGCAATTCCTACAGTTCCGATTATGGCGGAGTCTGGATTGACTGGAACCAGGATTTCTGTTTTGATCTGGCCACTGAAACGGTAACACTCGATGTGTCGAGCGGCTACGGTCCGTACACCGGCACTGTTGTGGTTCCGATGGATGCGGTTGTGGGCAGCACCCTGATGCGTGTCCGTTTGACCTACAATGGAACTCCGACCCCGTGCGGAACGACCTCGTATGGTGAAGCCGAAGATTATACGATTATGATAGGCGGCGAAGCTCCCGAGTTCTCGACCGATCCGACGGAAATCGATTTCGGTATCGTACCTGAAGGAGCGGAAGGAAGCTTACCCTTGACATTTGCCGTTGACGGCTCAATGAGTGTCGATTTCAGCATTGATATCGAATATACCGGCAAGCTGATCAGTACGAACCAGGGTAATACCAGGCTTTCGACTATGGCTCCGGAAAAACCGCCTTACAGCGGGCCACAGGCTCCGCCTGCGAGCGAGAATGTGACCAAGCAGGGCGGCGACAATGTCGGTTCGGCGGTGCCAATCACGGCCATGCCGTTCAACAGCACCGGTACGACGGCGGGATACACCAATGATTATGATGCGGTCTGCCCTTATACCGGATCGACCGCACCGGATGTCGTTTATTCCTATGCCCCGACAGAGGATATCCAGCTCGATGTCGATATGCAGGGCTCAGGGTACGACACGAAGATCTACATTTATGAAGATGCCGTCGGCACTCTTGTCGCCTGCAATGACGACTACTGGAGTGATTATACTTCGGCCCTGTTCAATGTGGATATTTCGGCCGGCCATACATATTACATCGTGGTTGACGGTTATGGATCAGGCTCAGGCGGCTATGTCATCAACGCCGTCACGCATGCTCCGCCCGCCCCGTTTGAATGTCCGCCGAGCGGTATTGCCGAAAGTGAAGCCTGCGGCGATGACACCAATGGCGGCTGCAATATGGCGGTTCCGGCTTATGAACCGATCAATTGCGGTGACACCATTTGCGGAACGGTTTGGGCTGATGGCGGAACTCGCGACACCGACTGGTTCCTGCTTGTCATGAATCAGGCCGGTCCCGTGACAATTTCGGCCAAGGCGGAGTTCCTCGGCGTCATCGGCTTTGTCGATACCGCTGATTGCGCTCTGGCCACGGCGCTTGATCCGTACGCCACAGGCGGCGTTAATGAAATTATGACAGTGACCAAGACCTGCGGTCCGGGTGTCTATTGGCTGTTTATCAGTCATCAGCAATATGAAGGCAGCCCGTGCGGCAGCGGCAACGGTTACTGGTTCACGGCTACCTGTGATGCCGGCGAACCGCCGATTTACTGGCTGAGTGTTGATCCCGAAACCGGTTCTGTTCCCGGAAACGGAACTCTGCCGGTTACGGTCAGCTATAACACAACCGGTATGGATTTTGGAATCTATACTGCGGATTTGATTATTACACACACCGGATTGAAGGGCACCGACATTGTACCGGTGACCATTGAAGTAGGCGAATCCGGTAACAATACAATTACCATTGAGCCGGCTCCGATCTTTGCCCTGATGAAATATACTTATGGCGAAGATATGAAAGCCAATATCTTCCTCGGAGGAGATTTCGCAGGCGGCGGTCACGTTGTTTCCGAAATCAATACTTCAACAGTCGAAGTCAGCGGTTCGATTGCGACCATGGCACCGACGAGCGTGGAAGTTCTCTCCGGATATGAAGGCTTTACCGGAGAAGTGCTCAAAATAGTCTGCGGTATGCCGCAATTTATCGATTGTTATCCGCTGCTCTGGGATGTGGATAACTATACCTTTACCGTAACCGGTGAATTCACGGGCGGTGATCCGTGGACT
>JBFMFJ010000146.1:0-8544 GCA_040752235.1 Candidatus Zixiibacteriota bacterium
CGCGGCCGGATTCATAATTGCCGGATTATTGATGGTAATGATCCGGTCGTTTTTAACCGGAAAGACAGCCGCTCAAAAGACCTCGGTGGCGGTCGATGTCCGCCCGGCGACAAATTGCATCAAGCAGCCGGAAGTTGCGAAACCAAAGACCGCCGCTCCGGAGTTCATCAGTCTTTCCAATATCAGCAAACCGCCATCGCAAAAGAGTACCGCTGCCGAAAGCAAAAATGATTTAAAAATAAGAAACCGACAGGAAATCATCCGAATGGCGAAGAAGGTGTTATCCGGGCAGGGGGATTCGGCATCGACCGGCTCACTCCCTATTACGGATGGCGAGCTGGCGATGATCAAACAGCGTCTAAATCTGCAGGGAGCAGGGAGGAATAAATAATGACAACGGAATCACCCTTTTTTCTGACAAAGGTTGAATGCCCTATTTGCAAGACCATTAACGAATTTGAAACAATAAAGGTCGGGGCGTACACCGAAACCGACCCGGATACCGATTTCTGTCCTACGAACAGAACCTGGCGCAATCCACGATACCAGGCCTATAATCCGCTTCTCTTCTTCGTGGCCACCTGTTCCAATTGTTTCTATACCAGGGAATTCAATAACCGGTTCAAAGACTGGAAGAATGATGCTTATTTCAAGACCTATCGTCTGAAAACGGTCAAAGAGCGTCATCTTGAAATGCTTGCCAGGGCCGATTCGACCATTAAAGCCATCGGTTCGGAACTTGATATCGATCGCTTTCCGAACGAAACTGCGATCATGAAACTCCTGCTGGCCGTTATCGACGAGAAAATCTCGGATACCGATAACAATCTTGACCTGGCCCGTTATTACCTGCGTATCGCCTGGATTTTCCGGGATCTGGAGCGCGGCGAGAATCCCAACGTGGCGGTCATGAAAGGATACCTGAGCGATGTCGACAGCAAGCTCGAGGGACTCAGAAAAAACCTTTTTGAACTGGAAGGGCGCCTGACTGATATTTCGGCTTCGATTTCCTCACAGTTCGACGACAGCAATATACCGGCGGCGGTTATGTCATCGCTGCTGCCAATCCGGGATCGCTACAATGTGGAGCTGGCTTCATTCAAAGAAGTCCTTTCGATTCTCGATGCGAAGAGCGACGGACTCAGCCAGATTGTGGCCGAGCATCGCAAGATTGCTCTGGGGACGACCGGTGAGGACATGATCCCGGGATTTCACAGCCACAAATCGTTCTATGATTTTCTGAGTAAACTGGCGACCGGTTTCGAAGAGATTCCGCATAATGAGCGTGACGCTCTTAAGTATTCGGTGCATTATTACAGGAAAGCGTTTCAGGACGGGCGAAATATCGCCAAGGGTAATCAGCAGATACAGGCATCGTATTTGATTGCCGAACTATCGCGTCGTATCGGCGAGTACCAGCAGGCCAAAGAATATTTCAACACCACCATTCGTACCGGCCAGGAGTTCATCTACAAGCATAAAGGAGATCCGGGACGGACGGCATTGGCCAGAAAAATACTTGAACTTGCCATTGAACAGGGTAGGCTGAATCTGGCTGAAGTAAAAGCAGGATAAAATCAACGATGGTAAACACCACTATTTCCGGCAAAAAAAGGCCGCTTGATCTCTGGGATAAGATCGAGATTGTCATCGAGCGCGATGGGCAGAGGGGATTGTATATGACTCGTGTCGAGGATATCGGTCCCAATAAGATCATAGCCTCAAAACCGGAATTTGTGGACGGCAACCGCCTGCTGGTGGAAAATGCCGCGGTTTATGTGCAATTCCGCAAGCCTGATGCCATGTATCGTTACGCCGCCAGGATCAAATCGAGACCGGGTAAAGACGACACATCGGTCGAACTGCATCTGATCGGAAAAATGGAACGCGTGCAGAGACGGAATTTCGTTCGAATCGATATGAAAATAGGTTTGAAATTCAGCCTGTTAAAAAAATCGGATATAAGCAATGCCCTTCAGGATCCCTGCTGGCATGATTCTTTTTCAAAAAATGTCTCCGCCGGCGGAATGCTGATGAATGTCGGGGAAGATGTCGAGAAAGGTGATATCCTGATGGTCAGGATCGGTGACAATAATATTACGGGATTGCCCCGCCTGCTGACGGTTTTGTGCTGTCGCATCGTTTCCTTTCGTGAGGATCGTTTTGCCGGTGTTGAATTTATAAAAAATGAAAATCTGCACCTTTATTTCACCAGGAATGAAATATCATCACTGCCTTCGCAGATTCAACAGTTCGATAACAATGTCCAGAACAAGATGGTCCGCTTTGTTTTCGAGCGGCAGGTAAAAGAGCGCCAGAAAGGACTGATCTGATGCATCCTGAAAGAGCGGTCATAATAAGTACGGAAATCGATTCCTCGGAATTGGTCGGACACCAGGTTCAAATGAGAACCGACCAGTTTCCCGGAAAGATTCTGACCACCCGTATCGTCGGTGTCAGCGGAGGGAAGCTTTTGATGGATCGTTCCGGATCATCGGGACTGGTCGGCGACCTGATTCATAATCAGAATGTTGAAGTCCACCTGTCTTATAAAGGCGAACCGGTCGTTTTCTGTTCCAAGATTGCCGTTCCCCACAAGGGAAAGCTTCAGATACCTCTGGCCGATACCATCTTTCCCATAGTAAATCGCGCTTTCCAGCGAATCGATCTTGAGATGGATGTCAATCTGGCCTGTTTTGACTCCGCCAATATTGCCATGGTCAGGCTCAATCGACTGCGCTGGTTCAAAACCAAGACCATAAATCTTAGCGCGGGCGGATTGCTTGTGGAACTGCCGCTCAACCTGTCCGAAGAATATTACATGATTGTGAATCTGGGTATTCCCGAGGTGGATATTCCGGATTTGATAGTCGGCCGGGTCAGGCACTGTCGCCCCGGGCGCGACAATCATTTCTATGCCGGGGTCGAATTTGTTATCAGGGAGTACTGCCATGATACTGTTCCCAAGAGCATGATACGAAACCTCCCTGAAAAATTATTCGCATTTGATAAGAAATCACGAGAAAATCTGGATAAATATTTGAACGAAAAGTATGGACATATTTCAATACAGGAGTAATGTTCGATGAGCAAAGAGAAGATCATCAACAAACCCGGGACCGATTCGAAAAGGAATACAATTTCGGTCAAGGCCCCATTCAGGATCGAAAAGGATGAGAAAAGGCGATTCATCCGCCTGGAAATCACCGATCCCCTTAGTTATTCGGTGCTCAAGGACCGCGAAGGCAGTTTCTGGCCGGAAATCGACGGCCCGAGCTACACCGGATCCATCCTGAATATTTCCGCCGGCGGCGTCCTCGTTCTCAGCGATGCGCCTTTGCAGGAAGGAACCCTGGTCGTCATAAGAATGATGCTGCAGGGTGTTGAGGTTATCAACAATGTCATCGGCATCGTCAAGAGAGCCGAATCCGATGAGGGTGAATGGCTGATAGGAATTGAATTCATCACGCGCGAATCGCTGCGGGATTATGTCAGTGCCGCCGAATATGAATTGATCCCCAAAGATGTTTCATCGTTCGACGAACACCTTCGCACCGTCCTCAATAAGTACATCTCTGAGCGCAAGGTGATACGAGAGGAAGAGTAAAATGATCCGCGGGAGTTTTTGTCTGGCGGCCATTCTGGCCATTATGATCTCTGTCCCCGCCGTTTCATCGGCCCAGAACGGCATTGTTGTCTGTCTTAAGGCGCCCGAGTGCCCCTGGTCGGATATTCATTTTGAGGAGAAAGTGGATGTTCTGCTTGCCTCGATGAATCGCGTCCCGATAATTCGACGGACACTCCCGATTACACCTCAGCCGATGGGATTCGAAGATATGGTACTATGGGGCCAGCAACAGGGCGGCCGGTATCTGGTGGATGTTACCATCGATCGTATAGATCTTGAACAGCGTAAGGTTACTTTCCTGCCCTGGATTGTTTTCAGGCATCGCGTGTATGCGGTCATGGAGGGAACCCTTCGTATTATCGATCTCAGGAAAGGCCGGCTGGTCGATCTGAAACGTATCGAGTGCGATGTTAAAGCCTCGGACAAGTGGCAGGTCGTCGATGATGATAAAACGGACGCCGATCTTATGATTCCTGCCGATGAAAAACCGATTTTATTCGACAGACTGGAAGAGCGGGCCGCGGCCTGGCTCTATGAAGAAATAAAAAAATTAACTCGAGGAAATCACCTTGACGGTTAATGGAAATAAAGAAGAGGAACCGGTAAGCCGTTTCTGGACGAAGATAAATTTAATGGCGGAGATTGCCGCCCTTTTCAGAAACTCGATGCCGGACAATCAGACATACAAGAGGGCACTGGAGTCCATTCAAAAGGTGGTGCCCTTTGAGTCATCGGTTTTGTATTTATTCAATCCCGAAAATGAGCAATTGATTGAGGTGACTGCTTCCGGCGGGGCGATAGATATGTCACAGGCAATCAGCCGAACCGGGGAATCCGATGGATTGAAATGGCTGATATCACTGAAGAAACCGACTTTAATTTCGTGCGGCCCGGAAAAGGACCAGCATGCCAAAACGAGTGATAATGCTCTGCTGGTTATTCCCCTCATCGTGGAAAATCAGTTGATAGGAATAGTTGTCTTTTATGACGGTGTCGAAAATTCATTCCGGGATAAGGATGTCAAGTTGCTCACCATCATCGGTGATCAGATAGCTGCCTTTATCGAGCGTTCCCGGGCTCATCGTGAACTGGAGGAAAAGAACCGCGAACTGGAAGAGGCGCACCAGCAGCTTAAATATGCCCAGGAGGATCTTATCGGGGCCGAGAAGCTGAAATCGGTCCGTGAACTGGCGGCATCAATCAATCATGAAATAAATAATCCTCTGTCGGTTATTACCGGCAATGCCGAATATCTCCTGTATCTTAATAAAAATCTTGATAAGAGTGTTTACGACCGGCTAAAAATAATCTACAACGAAGCTATAAGAATCGCCGATATAAACCGCCGTCTGTTGGAAATACAGGATCTGGTGACGCATTCGTATTCGGAAGACGGTGACTTGAGTATGCTGAACCTGGAAAAATCATCTATGGGAGAGAGACATGGTTGAAGTAGCAGACTCTCTGTCAATGCGAATCGGCGAGACATCGCTGAGAAGTTCTTTTGATAATCACCCCCTGGGTATTTTCATCGTCGATAATGAAGGCAGAATAAAATACTTGAATGATGAGGCCTCCCGTATTATCGGACTGGATTCGGCGAAGGAATCGATCGGGCATTTGATATATGATGTCGATGCCGTCATGAATTGCGGCCTGGATAGAGCTTTTCAGACCGTTCTTGGCGGGCGGACATACCACCTCAACGAACACCGTTGCAGCAATTGCCGCGGTCACTATGCGGTTCTGAATATTTTCTGCAGCCCATATCGGAATGAAAGCAATGAAATATCGGGGATTCTGGGGATACTGCAGGACGTCACCGATTCATTCAAACGCAAGTCCGAATTGGAGGAAGCCATCTATGAATTGTCGGTCATGGGCCAGGTCTCGGAGGCTTTGTCCTCGGCTGTGGCGCATGACGAAATTCTGCAAATGATTTTGACGGCTGTGACGGCCAGCCAGGGACTTGGATTCAACCGTGCTTTTCTCTTTCTCCTGGATCAGAAGGAAGGCAGGTTGAAAGGAGAAACTGCGGTCGGTCCGGGAAGCCCGCAGGAAGCCGGAGAGATATGGAACCGCCTGGCAAGCCAGCAGAAAACGCTTATTGAGCTGCTAAATGATTACCGTGAAAGAGAAAATAACTCCAATAATACCATCGGGTCGCTTATAAGCGGCTGGGAAATCACTCTTAACGATACCTGTGCCTTCAGCCGGGCTGTCAATGAAGGAATCGGGATAAACGTCTTCGCCGGTCCGACTATCGATCCCGGTACCGAGGCTATATTGCAGAGACTCAAGACTCAGAATCTGGCGGTGGCCCCGATAATAAGCAACGGGCGCCGGCTGGGCCTGATAGCGGCCGATAACCAGATAACCGGAAAAGTTATTCGTGATGCCGATGTCAAGCTTCTCCAGACCTTCGCGAATCATACGGCAGTGGCGATAGAACGCTCGCAATTGCACGACGATTTGGTCGAATACGCCGCTTGCCTTGAAGAGAAAAACCGACAGATCGCCGAATCTCAGGATCAGATGATCCGCATCGAGAAAATGTCCGTCATCGGCGAACTGACCTCATCGATAGCCCATGAACTGCGTAATCCACTGACAGTCATCGGCGGATTCGCCAACCTGATGCTTACTTCGGAAGGACACGACGGTAACAGCGAATATCTGAATATTATTCTGTCCGAGGCCAAACGGGCGGAACAGGTTCTGAATCAGGTTCTCGATTTTTCGCGGGCCAGTCGGACCAAGACAAGGGCCATCGATTTCAACCAGCTTACCACGCAGACTTATGAACTGTTTCTGGCCAGGCTCAAACACAATATCAAACCGCCGCAACTGCAAATAGCCGGAAGTAATCTGGAGGTCTGGGGTAATCCTGACCAGTTGCAGCATGCGCTGTTCCAGTATATGAACCTCACTGTCGAGGAGTTGACCGGCGAATGCAAAGTCAGTTTCTCGACATCAAAGGACAATGGGTTGGTACGCTTTGCCATATCTTTCCAGGGCAGCGATGCTGTTCTGGCCAAAGTAAAAAAGACTCTTCAGCAAATATTCGGCTCCTCCACGGGAACGCAAAAGCTGTCAATTATTGTGGCCGGGGAGACGATAAAATATCATGGGGGCGGTTTCGGTCTGGCCGGCGATTCGAATAAACGGCCGGAAATATATATTGAACTGCCCGAGTACAGGGGAGAAAACAATGCCTGATATTCTTATAGTGGACGATGAAAATCATGTGCGGAAGCTGTACTCAGCTTTCCTTTCCCGCGAGGGCTATCATATCGACACGGTCGCCGGGGGTGAGGAAGCGCTGGCATTGATGAAACAGAAAAAGTTCGATCTGATAGTGCTCGATATTGAACTTGAAGATATCAGCGGTCTCGACCTGCTCAAACAGATCAGGGCGGAGCATCCCGATGTCTTCATCGTTCTCAACAGCGCTTATTCGGTGTACATGTCCGACTTCCACACCTGGCTGGCGGACGGTTACATTGTTAAGTCGAGCGATATTAAACCCCTGAAAGATAAAATAGAATCATTGCTGGTGACGCATGAAGAAAAATAACAACGCCCCGGAACAGGGCCTGGAGGACTGGGTTTCTCAAATCGATCATCTGGCCGATGAGGTCAAGATGCTGGCCCTGAATCTGGCCATTAACCTGGCCAAGTCGAAACAACAAATCAAGGAATTGTCCTTCATGGAGCCGGAGTTTACCAGACTGGTCAACGGATCGGTCGAGGTGGTCAAAGAGATCACCGGCATTATGAAAGCCTTCAGGAACGAGGACAGGCTGGTTTTTTCGCCTCAGAAGGACAGCCGGAGCCTGGACCGCATAGAGACCACGCTCAATGAAATTCATTCGTTGAGCCGGAAGGTCCTGTACACGATCTCGGAGATAAAAAAGAGCAAACGTCAGTTGAATAACTATAAAAAGATATAAACAGTCAACAGACAACCATTTGATAAATGGCAGGATTAACTATGGATTTAGCGAAGATTGAAGATCTGGCGCGCCGTCAGGGAAGAGCCTTTAAGGTTCTGATAGTCGATGATGAGCCGCGGGTCAGAGACATTTTCAAGCAGTTCTGCGAAATCACCGGTTCGGTGGAAGTGGAAATGGCTGAAAACGGCGCTGAAGCGCTGAAGATGATTCAGGAATCGGATTACGATCTGGTTACCATGGATCTGATAATGCCGGAGATGTCCGGGGTGGAAGCGGTCACGAAAATCAAGGAATTAAAACCGTATCTGCCTGTAATCGTGATAACCGGCAATGCCACCGAGAGTCTGGTTCGTCAGGCCGGAGTGAAGGGAGCCAACAAGCTCATGTATAAGCCGGTTCTGATGGAAAACTTCGTCGATGAGGTCGTGATGACCTTTGAAAAAGCGGTTTCGTCACGATGCTGATGAAGGAAGCAATCGAAATCCTTGTCATCGACGATGAGTCAGAAGCCCGACGAACCATAGTAGAGATGCTGAAGATGGCCGGATTCTCGGCCACCTCGGTATCGAGCGGGGCTGAGGCGCTGGAGTACCTGCGCGGACATCAGATCGACCTCGTCATCTGTGACGTGATTATGCCGGGGATGGATGGATTCGCGGTTTTAAAAGGAATTAAAATCGATTTCCCCGATATAAAGGTCGTTCTGATAACGGGCAGCGGCGATGCCGAGGCTATCAGAAAGGCTTTCCTGATGGGCGCGGATGAGTTTATTACGAAGCCGTTCGACGCCCAGGAACTGAGCCTTGTCGTGGAGCGAGTCTGCTGGCATCTGACCCCGGAAAGCTGATCGTACCTCGTAAAATAATTCAATTTTCGCCGGTTTCTTTTTGGGGACCGGCGTTTCTTATACAGAAATAGCTTGAAATTCCTGGGAATTCTGATATATTGAGAATTCTATTT
>JBFMFJ010000147.1:0-8483 GCA_040752235.1 Candidatus Zixiibacteriota bacterium
ACAATATCCCGATTCCATCCGACAGCTCGCCGGGAAGGCTGTTTATACTCTTTCGATCAAAAGTCAACAGATGCCCGCCCTGGTCAGCGAAGCCATTCGTTTTTAAGATGTAATCATTGTCGGAGTTCACGATATCTATCCTGCTTGTCAGGCCGGGGAAGACATCGACTTTAGTCGATACCGCACCCCGGTCGTCGGGAAAAGCCAGTTGAACATTATAGCGTCCCGGATAAATATTCCAGAAAACCATTTCCCGATTATTATCGAAATATCGAACCATTGTCTCGCCTTCAAGCTGAATGCTCATCCGCGAGAAATTCTCAGTGATCGATTTATCCAGATATATCGCGACATTCCCGAAATCCGCCGCATGCGCGGAAACAATCGGCACCAATAGCAAAATAAGGACTGACAACCCAAAATATCTTGCCATAAAACACCCTCCGGAAGATTTAAGATTGTCATAAAATAACGAAATGCTGCAATGTGGGCAACCTATATTTTATGAGACATTGGAATATGCAGCCGGATCAAAAATAACATCATTTAATCTTTATTTCAAAAAATGCCCGTAGATATCCATTTCTTCTTGACAGACAATGTATTAAGGATTATATTACATTCGGTCGGGAAATAATATCTTGCATCACTGAATCATATTCCCATCAACTTAGAATCGACATCACAACCTTTAAGGAGTCTATGGTGTATCCATCAGGCCGTCTCTATAATTATATCCGGCCGCCTCCGGGAAGTTTTGTTGCCGCGATATTTATAGTACTGTAAATGTAAATAACTTTCATGGAGGAAAGTATGCCAAACTTCTTTAAATTACTTGTCATTTCGGCAGTCCTTGCCATTTTCGCCGTCTTCTCGGGAATATCCGCTATCGCCGAAACAATGGACCAGCAATATACCGATAAACTTCATTTCTCTCTTGGTTATGACGAAATATTGATAGTCACCAGCACGACCAACCCTGATACAATTGCGCTCATTGATTTCTCTCTTTATTACGACTCTGCCTACTCACCCGGGTACATGGATAAGGTCAATACCATATTTTACTATAACCCGGATGAAGTGGATTTTGTCGCCGACTCACTCGAGATATCTTCCATTTGGGACGGGGGCACTTACAATTTCACGGTAAATCAGAATTATCTTGGAACCGGGATGAACCGGGTTGTTTTGACCCTGGACGACAAGACAATTGAGACACCGTTAGTCGATACCATTTTCGCCACGTTTAAATTCAAAGTCTTCTGCGATTCCCCGATCGGCGAGAAAAACGTATGGTTTGACTCCGACGATCAAAACTACATATCTATTTCCACAACCGACTTCCTGATCGATGACGAGTGTTCCGAATGTTATGTTGACGGTATTGTGGATATAGACGCTGACTATTACGACCTGTATTTCAAGATTCATGATACGACTCTCGAGTGTGGCGCTCTCGGTCAGGAAATAGATGTTCCGATATATATATGGTCCACGTTTAAAGTTCTTCTGGCCGGGTCGACGGTCAATTATGACACTACCAAGCTCGAATTCATATCCTACTGGCTTCCGGACAGTTCGGTTTGGGAATATCCCCCTGATGTCACAACCGGCGCGGGATCTGTGACAGTCAATTTGAGTAATTATGGCGATACCTCGAAACCCCTTCAGTATGATGATGAGACAATTCATTATTATCTCAAATTCAAAGTGCGATATGATCATGCCGTAACCGGTCCATGGGACGGCGAGGCTAATTATACGACCCTGTCGTTCAATAATAATCAGGCCGGAGGTTTCGTATCACTTGCATACGGTGGAAGCCTGTATTGCCTGGGGCTGGGTTATCTCTGGCCGGCTTATGCCGGCGATATGACTGTCGCCGAATATGAGGCCGACTTCGCCGCCGATTTCGACTGCGGGACATGCGGGAGCGGCTCTTTTTATTCCGGTAAAACTGTCGATACGGTCATGATTAAAATGACCAATTCATTCCCGGCCGGTGGGGCGCCTGACCGTCTGGTTATGAATATCGATCTTGGAGATAAATTTGATTCTCCCGACATTCTTGATACACCATTCGATATGGATGCCGAACATGATATAATAAGTAATGTTTTAAATATCAGGCTCGATGATAACACGGTCTTTGATTGTGATGAGGGAGATCTTTTCCGCCTGGAACTGGAACTGGATACATATACTCCGAATTATAATGACCGGTTCGCCGTTCTGACTTTTCTGGATCAGTACCCGGACGATACCAGCCTGCATTCGCTGTTGATCGATACCACGACTTCCGTTCAGGTCGATACGACGGATCACCTGACTTTCACTGCCGATTCCATTGAGATTCTCCAGGCCGAATTTTCAACGACATCGGCAAGCACGAACGGCGGGATAGTATCCAACTATCTGAAACTGCGCAACAATTTCGAGGTAGCCAAGTGCACCGTGTATGTTACAGTTCCGACCGGATGGAGCATTCTCTGCCCTCAAACATACAGCGGATTTACCACGACAAAAATCAGCAATCAATGCTATAAATTCTATCTTTACAGCGGGACAAAGGCGGCCAATGGCGATAATTATACCACCATTGCCAGAATATACTACTCACCGCCATGGACCGGCCAATGCCAGATCAACTATACCACCCCGAATATAAACGGCTACAGCGCCTTCGACGGCAACAATGTTTCACACTACACATCCGAGGTTCAGGGGCAGGTCGGCGCCAATCCGTGCGGAACGGCTGCCTATCCATGCGGCGGATTTGAAAGGGAAGGCGGGGAATACACGGAAGAGGATCTCATGCCGGGACGATTCAATCTGCATCCCAACCGACCCAACCCGTTCAACCCTACGACCATAATCTCATATGATGTTCCGGTCGTTTCACATGTAACCATTGACGTGATTAATATCCTCGGGCAGAGGATTATTACGCTGGTGGATGAGGAAAAAGCCCCCGGCAGCTATGAAGTAATCTGGAATGCGACTGACGAAAACGGCGCGCGCGTTGCCTCGGGCATATACCTGTACAACATGCGGGCCGGAGAATTCACACAAACACAGAAAATGATGCTGATGAAGTAGTTTCCGCCGATAACCGAAGGTAAAAACAGGGGCCGGACGGTAAGCCGGCCCTTTATTATTTTGATATGAAAGTGCCCGGATTAAAATTCATACTCAATGCCGGCAACCGGCAAAAGACTCAGCTGATAATCAAAAACAGTCCTTTCTTCCGCTTCACTCCAGTCATAGGTGGCAACATTGTCATGATTATAAAGATTCCAGATACTTACGTACATCCTCAAATTGGAACGGGCAAAATTGAAACTCCGATCGATACGAACCGACAGGGCGTGATAGGCCGGAAGGCGCTCCTTGTTGATTTTAACCATGTCCAGTATGGCTATGCCGCGCATTACTGACAGTGATGAATCATACGGCGTATAAGGCCGCCCCCCCGCGAATTCCCAGCGTATTTTGAATTCCCAGTTTTCACTCGGTCGGAAACCGCACTCTGCAGTCAGATTCACCCTGTTATCATTGATTCTGTTGCGCCAGACATCATCCAGTCCGCGGTAAATTGACTCGAAATATGTCGCTCCCAGCAGACCATACAATTCTCCGGAGAATTTCTTCTGCAACGTCGCTTCTATTCCATGACTTACCGCCCGGCCTTCATCCGACAGTTTCTGGTGGCTCAGGAAAAAACCGTAATATTCCAGAACTTCATCAATCAGAAATATCATTCCATTATTAACATCAATCGGGAAATTACGATACTGTTTTTCGTAAAATTCAAGCGTCAATCGCATGTCATCGGAGATGATTTGGTTTATCCCGAGAATATAATGATGGCAGCGCGGGACTTTCATCTCATCGGCGTTGTCATACTGGCTGAGAAATATCATCGGCAGATTCTGATAATAGACACCGAATGCCCCGGTAAGCACCGTTCTTCCGGACAGCTTGTATGAAAGTGAAAGACGGGGGGACCAGTGTTGATAGGCATTATAGGAGAAGTAATCCGACCTGATCCCGATGGTGGTATTCAGCCTTTCATTCAGCCGAAAAGAGGAACTGAAAAAATATCCCGTGTTATATGTTTCCTCGACGGTTTTTAAATCCTTTTCCGGGTAGGTGCGCCAATAGTCGTCATGCATTTTGGCGAAATAATGATCGATGTCGGCATGATTAAAACCGAGACTCAGTCCGAAATCGAGGAGAATCGCATCATTTGCCTTTAGATGCTGCACATTTTTCACAAGGTAGTAATCCTCGTCAGATTCGGTGGTGAAATGCAATGAGTCGGATTCATACCACCGGCTCAGAAAATCATAATTAATGTGGGTCCGAGACAGGATGAGATCGGAGTAACCATTCTGATTCCAGAGATATCGCCAGCTCAATCCGACATCTAGTTCGTCATTCATGGCATCACCGTAATTGTTGCCGCCCAGAACATCGGCATCCTCCCTTGCCACCGACACGTCGCTGGCTCCAGCTATGATAAGGGCGCTCAGCTTGTTATTCGGGGATAGATCATAGGTCACTTTTGTCTGAATATCCCAGTGCCTCGGCGCCATATCGATGTCAATGATATCCATGAGAACATCCAGGAAACCCCGTCTTGCCGCCACCAGCCAGGATCCCCGGCCGTGATCAAGAGGCCCCTCCGCAATCAATCCGCAGCCGCTTAAATCAAGCACCACCTTTCCGTCGAATTCATTACGGTTGCCCTCGCGGTACTTGATGTCCATGTATGATGACAACCGGTCACCGTACCAGGCCGGAAATCCGCCTGTATAAAAATCGAGTTCCTCGAAAAGATCTATATTCAACAATCCGATTATTCCTCCGGGCGCGCCATATGAAGCATAATGATTGATATTGGTGATCGGAATGCCGTCGACCAGGAAACCGTTTTCGATGGGATTGCCGCCGCGAACGATGAGATTATTGAAACGGTCGTCAAAACTGGCCACGCTCGGTAATGTCTTAATAACTCGCGTGACATCCGATGCAAAACCGGGCGACCTTTCTATTTCGACTCTTGAGAAATTTATAGTACCGACCGGATTGCGATCCGGGGCCGGGAAAAATCCCGAAGTGACTTTAACCTTTTTTCCCGGTACAGGAGCTTCTTTCAGCTCGGGATTAACATATGTAATCCGGCCAGGCTTGACATTTATATCGGTTTTCATTACGGTTGTATAGCCGATATGGGTAAATCGCAGACTGTACTTCCCAACCGGTAAATTTCCAAAAGTAAAATATCCGGCTGTATCGGTAACCGTCATCATGTCGGAATCGATAATATAAACATTGGCCCCGACCAGGGGTGCTCTGACATCGGCATCAACCGCGCGCCCTTTGATTGTCCCGCGTGAATATGCCCGGTCCGGACTATCCGCATTGATGTCGGAAATAAATGAAAATTGAAGAAATACTGATATAACCAGAGATGACAAAAAACAGCAGTATTTACATTGTTTCCTGCTTATCCTCTGCAATCATTCACCTTCGGGCTGAATCAGATTAAGCATTTTGCGGGCTGCCTCGGGGTTGCGCACCGCCAGACTGTCATAAATTATCTCGGCTTCATCCGGCATATTATTATATACCAGGGCCGCCCCCAGGAATACCTGCGTATCGATGTCGTCGGGTTTTATTCTCGCGGCTTCGCGGAACTGGGCCAGCGCCTCGGCAAATTTCTCCTGCATGATATAAAGGACGCCCAGCCGCTGATGTACTTCGAAATAATCGGGATAATATTCCAGCGCTTTCTTATAAATTGCCTCGGCATCATCCTGTTTCCGGAGACGATCTTTGACCAGTCCCTGATAATAAAGATAGCGGGGCTGTTTCGGCGCCCGCCCGGCCGCGACATCGAAAAACTTCTCCGCCCCGGCATAATCCTTCCGGCTTAAAAATATATTCCCCATAAGAAAATGAGCCTCGGTATCGGCCGTATCCAGCGTAATCATCTTTGCCAGTATCTTTCTGGCCTCGTCATGCTTTCCCGAAGCGACACAAATGGAACCAAGATTATGAAGAAAATCCAGGTTGTTCGCATCCATCGACACTGCCCGGCGGTAATAGCTGACAGCTTTAACAGTGTCACCGATACTGGAGTAGCTGATCCCCAGACTGTTGTAGATTTCGGGATCGGTCGTATCATGCGCCAGGGCCTTTTTCAGATATTCCAGGGATTTGGCATAATCCTTTTTCATCGAGTAAAGAACCCCCAGGTTCCTCAGGGCATTGACGTTGATCGAATCGAAATCGAGTGCCCGATGAAAAAATTCCAGCGCTTTCGGATAATCATTGGCGCCGAAGGCGGCGCCGCCCTTTTTCAGATATACACTGAGACTGTCCTCGGCTTGAACGGCCGTCCCAAGAATCACCAGAAATATGGTTGTAATCATCAAGGATGTGCGCAATTTAATTCTCCCGATGCGGATTTATATTATTATACCACCAAGATTATCGGCTGAAGCATAGAAAGTCAAGTAATTGCACCGGATTTATGAAAAATCAATACAAACGCCCATCCTTTCGGATGGGCGTCGTCAAGGTGACACTTGAGAGAGGTAATTCCGTTTCTTCCGATGAAACGGAAAATTTTTGTTTTTTAATCGTCCCCGGTCCCGTTCCGCAGGTTGCTGAGGGCAAATGATAAATATTCCAGTTCCATGGACATATTCTCATTTCTCAGAAAAACATCGTCCGGAACCTTCAGATTTACCGATGCAAAATTCAAAATGCCCTTGATGCCGGCGCGAATGACATCATCAACTATATACTGCGCCACCGTCGCCGGAACCGCCACGACGACTATTTCAATGCTATTATCTTTTAAATCCTTTTCCAGGTTCTTTATATCAGAAACGATAATTCCCTTATGGTTCGAACCGATTTTGCGCTGATCATTATCGAAAATCAACTTTATATTGAATCCCTGTCTCTGAAATTCCTTGTATCCGACAAGAGCCGAACCAATATTTCCGACGCCGATCAAAGCCACATTCCAGCCGCGATTCAATCCGAGAATTTCGGCAATCTGCTTTTTTAGCTCGGATACCGGATAACCCAAACCGCGGGTCCCGAAAGAGCCAAAAAACGACAGATCCTTACGAACCTGTGCCGGTGTCAATTTCTCCCGCTTGGCCAGCTCCTTTGATGATACCGTTTCATAATTCTCTTTTTCGAGAATCGATAAGACGCGATAATACAAAGAGAGTCGCCGAATGGTTGATTCCGATATTTTTTTCTTCTTCGATTCAGATATCACAATATAACCTCTTGTTCGACACCATGCCCCAAAATCAGCATGTGAATCTATTCACAAATTCTAAATTAGCCTGACATGGCGATTATGTCAAGTGAAAAATATCACTAATATTAATTTAGATTGTCAACTTAAAAATAACATATATTGTATATTTTCAATAAGATATGTCAATATATGGTATTTCCTGATAATAATGGTTTGGATTTTTTCCCGCAATTAAATTATCAGCCGCGGAATGTTTCCATTAATTCGACTGACAACCTCATAATTCACGGTCTTGGCCCAGTCGGCAATTTGATCGGCTGAGACCCGCTCCTTCTGATCGCTTCCCAGCAGCACCACCGGTTCCTCCAACCGGACCCCTTTGATATCGGTTATGTCAACCATAGCCAGATTCATGCAGATTCTCCCTCGAATCGGTGCTCTCTTTCCTTTGATCAGGACATAGGCGAGATTGGAAAGGGAACGATCATACCCGTCATAATAACCGATCGGCAGTACTGCCAGACGCGTTTTCGATGTTGTCCGATAGGTGCAGCCATACCCGACAAAGGCATCGGACGGTACATCCTTTATTTGTATGACACGAGTCTTCCATGTTAGTATCGGCCACAATATATTATTGGATCCGCCCTGCAATCGATAGGAAAGGTAAGTTTCCTTTGAAGGCCAGAGACCGTAAAAAGCAATCCCCGGCCGCACCAGTTCGAATTTGGTATCATCGAAAAGGAGTAATGCCGCCGAGCAGGCGGTATGGCGATACTCCGGTTTCAATCCATGCGCTTTTATTGCCGTTACCAGCCGATTAAACTGCTTTAGCTGGTAATTGGCATATTCATGATTGGTCGTATCTTCGATATTGGCAAAATGCGTGGAAACACCTTTTAAATGCAGCTCCGGATATTTCCTGATGGTTTCGATTATTCCCGGAATCCGGCTTTCCTCCACACCCTGGCGATTGGTGCCGGTTTCCACCTTAAGATGAATATTGATCCTCTTACCGGTATGTCCCGCAAGTTTTCCCAGTCGCTTGATCGTTTCCATGTTGTAGACAGTCGGCTCAATATCCAGATCCATGACCGCATCAAGATCGGCAAGCGGTATATATCCCACAGTCAGGATCCGGCGTGTCCACCCGAAAGCACGCGAGGCCGCGGCCTCCTCATGCGAATGG
>JBFMFJ010000148.1:0-8398 GCA_040752235.1 Candidatus Zixiibacteriota bacterium
ATCTCTCTGTCTCTTTTATATCGCCAGAGAAAGATCAGGATTTCACCCCAGATAATATTTGCGATCAAGAGTATATAACCTAAATTCCTTAAAAAACTCAAGTTCTCGTTGGTAGTCATATAAGCAATAATCGCCAGACAAATAACAATCCAGTTTACAAACATTAATGTAACAATGCGTTGTAAAACAGGATGTTTAAAATAAAATTTTTCTATTTCAATTATAATTTTTCTATCTTTTTCCGATATATTGCCAGCCAGTCTTTTGTCTATTAGAGGTCGAAGTATTACTTGAACCTGCCATCCTCCCCAAAGATCAAACAAAATATATAAGAGATAAACAGAAGTATAAATCTCCAAGCTGTCAGTATATGATATTAGAAAACCAAAAAATACAGCTAATAAGAAAATCACGAGATATGTTTTGGCTTTTACTCTGGGCGCCGTCGAACCATTAAGATATTCCTCCAGCATTGTAAGTTCATGGTGGCTTGCAATTGCATATCGAAGAAAGAGTATAAATGTTATTAGGCCAAGAATAGAAGATTCAAGAAATAAGACAAAATCCACGGAGAACAGCCTTGTATATTTTTCCCATGATGGAATAAGGGCAGCAAGAAAGAATGTGATGGCCATTCCTGCAGCCCAAAGCATATTCAACGTTTGATATGATTTGCTATCTGTCCCGCCCACTTGAAAACTTCCATGCCCAATATTGCCGACAGAATTATTTTAATATCGTCAACCGCTATAAATATTATAAAAGAAGGGGGCCTTGGTCAACTAATTTTTTGGCGCACACAAAAATCGAAAACTACTCTACCGTTACACTCTTGGCCAGATTACGCGGTTGATCGATATCACATCCCCGCAATACGGCGATATGATAGGCCAGAAGCTGCAATGGAATACTGGCCAGAATCGGCGTGAACAAAGGATAGGTCTTGGGTATGTGAATCACATGATTGACTTTTTCTTCGATTTCAAAATCGCCCTGGCTGGCAATGGCAATGACTTTCCCATGCCTTGCCCGGACTTCCTCGATATTTGAAAGCACCTTATCATACACGGCATCCTTGAGGGCAATAACCACAACCGGCATATTTTCATCAATCAGCGCGATCGGGCCATGCTTCATTTCGGCCGCCGGATATCCCTCGGCATGGATGTATGATATTTCCTTAAGCTTGAGGGCTCCTTCCAGCGCGGTCGGGAAATTGACACCTCTTCCAAGATAGAGGAAGTTGTTGTTTTTATAGTATTGTTCGGCGATTCTCTTGATGGCAGCTTCAGTTTGAAGGATCTGCTCCACCTGACCCGGGATATTATTCAGGAAGCGAATCAGCTCTTTTCCCTTTTGTACCGGGAGATTTCGCATGCGTCCCAGAAGCATGGCAATCTCAAACAGGACCATCACCTGCGACGTGAAGGCCTTCGTCGAAGCCACCCCGATTTCCGGACCAGCGTGAATATAAACGCCGCCGTCGGTTTCGCGGGCAATCGATGATCCGACGACATTACAAATCCCCAGAACCGAGGCGCCCATTTTTTTCGCCTCGCGCAGGGCCGCCAGTGTGTCGGCTGTTTCTCCCGACTGGCTGATAACAAAAACCACCGTCCCCGGTTTGATGATAGGCAGTCGATAGCGGAATTCGGAAGCATACTCGACCTCGACAGGAATGCGCGCCATTTCCTCGATGACATATTCGCCGATCAACGCGGAATGCCATGATGTTCCGCAGGCGGTAATGATAATGCGATCGATATTTTTCAATTCATCATATTGCAGGTTCAGACCGCTCAGTCTTGGAATACCATCGTCATAATTCAACCGTCCGCGAATGGCATTGGCCAGTGTTATCGGCTGCTCATGAATTTCTTTTTGCATGAAGTGATCATAGCCGCTTTTTTCAATCTGGTCGAGCGTCCAGGAAATTTCTTCGATCTGGGGCATACGCAAAAGATTCTTATCCACGGCGGTGATTTCATATCTATTGGCAGTTACGGTGGCGATATCCCCCTCCTCAAGGTAAACCGCCCGATTGGTATAAGCCAGGATAGCGCTCATATCCGAGGCTACGAAATTTTCTTTTTCGCCGCAGCCGACCACTAAAGGAGATCCTTTGCGAGCCGCCACAATCTTGTCCGGCTCATGAGAGGCAATGACGACAATGCCGTAAGTTCCTTCCACCTGTGTCAGAGCAATACGGGTCGCTTCGGTGAGATCCCCCTCATAATATTCCTCAATCAACTGGACCAATATCTCAGTATCGGTCTGGGTTCTGAATTTATGGCCGCGTTCCTCGAGAAAGGCCTTAAGGGCCCGGTAATTTTCGATAATCCCGTTGTGCACCAGGGCGATCTGGTCCTTGCTGTCCAGATGCGGGTGGGCATTGATAATTGTCGGTTCGCCATGAGTGGCCCAGCGGGTATGCGCTATCCCGGCGGTGGCATTGTATTCCTTCCCCTGAAGCTGTTCCTCAAGGCAGATTATTTTCCCAACGCATTTTTCTACGGTTAACTCACCATTTTCGGCAAGCACAACGCCGGCGGAATCATAGCCTCGATATTCAAGTCTTTTTAAACCCTGGATCAGAATCGGCAGCGCCTGACGAAAACCAACATAACCCACAATACCGCACATTTTCCTATTCCTGTATGTTAAATTTTTTCAGCAAAATTGATTGCCTTAATCATCCCCCGGCTTGCCGGAGGCCCCTAACTTATTAGTTATATCTCTAATTATCGGCAAGGTTCCGGGCAAATACAACAGGGAATTTCCGGCTCAATTGGTGTATTTTGATGTAAATCTGCCGCCATAAACCGGGACCTGTGCCTCTCAAGTATTAAAACGTTGAAATTGCCATAATTTTGAAATAATAATATGAAAATAACAAAAAAACAAATGTATCGATATTTAGTACAAATTATTGATTGACTTTGAATAACATCAGTGCCTTATTAGAATCTGACCTTGTTTATCGGGAAAATTATGCCATTGTTCAGGTTTCGCGATCTGGATCTAAATTATCAGACTTATGGTAACGGACCGACGGCCCTGCTTTTTATACATGGCCTTGGCGGGAATGGCAACAGCTGGAAATATCAGATTGACTGTTTCACGAAGGACTACGAGATCGTGACAATAGACCTGTTTGGTCACGGCCAGAGCTCCAAGAATATCGACCCGATTCTGGCTCCGAGGCTTGATGCCGAGGCAGCGGTCGGCCTGGTGCATGAGATTGTCAAAAAACCATATTTCATAATCGGCCACAGTTTCGCCACCAATATAATTCCGGAAATCATGAAGATGGAGCAGATGCTGCTGAAAGGCGCTGCCTTCGTTGATTGTACCTTTCAGGGATTTGATGATATTATCGAATCACGAATTGCTCTCGCGGAGAGAATGCTGGCTTTATCGGGCGAGGCACTGCAAATAGAGACGGCAATATGGTACGACAGCATTATCGGACCACGCGTATCGGCGGAAGATCGTGAATTCATCCATTCTTCCTTGAAGAAGTGCCGTATTCGCTGGCTTTTTGAGTCGGTCGCCGGATGCCGCGACTACTGCTCGAAATATCCCCCCAGGGAAACGCCCGTCAGAGATGATTTTCCGATTTTTATCATGGAGGCGGATAATGGTATCGGAGGCGATATTCGTAAATCATGGGTCAATCATTTCAAGCATGCCCGCTATTTTCTATTTGACAATGCCTGGCATTTCTTTTTTGTAACGGAAAGAGACCGGTTCAACGGACTATTGTCCGATTTCCTGAAAAAAAACGCAAGTAATTAGGATACTATTCGGCCAGCACTTTTTTCATCAGACTGTGGATCTTTCGATTTCCCGCCAAAATAAATTTACCGTAGATGGAGTACTTTTTCCCTTCAAAATCGGTCACGATTCCGCCGGCCTCTTCGACAATAATTTTGGCAGCGGCCGTGTCCCAGGGATGCAGTTTCAATTCCCAGAATCCGTCAAATCTTCCGCAGGCAAGATAGCAGAGATCAAGCGCGGCCGAACCGGCACGCCGAAGTCCCCGTGCCTTTTTCGCAAACCTTCGGAAATAAATAAGATTATCTTCACGCGAGCTTCCAATATCGTAGGGAAATCCGGTGGCCAGCAGGGCATTTTCAAGTTTTGACTGATTCGCGACATGGATTTCTTTTCGGTTCAAAAAAGCGCCCCCACCCTGAAAGGCGTAGAACATCTCATCGCGCTCCGGGTCATAGACCACACCGGCGACTATTTGACTTTTGTATTCCAATCCTATGGAAACGCAGTAGAAAGGGAAATCATGGGCGAAGTTGGTGGTTCCGTCAAGAGGGTCAATTACCCATCGAAAATCCGAATGATTATCGCGGGCGGCCTCTTCCTCGGCCAGGATGGAATGCTCCGGGAATTTTTTTGAGATGGCATTCACAATAAACTTCTCGGATGCGAGATCGGCATCAGTGACCAGATCGACCCGCCCTTTGAGTATTATGTGATGCCTCCGGCGGCTTTTCTTTAACAGTATTTTTCCGGCATCCCGAGCCACCGTTCTGGCGAATGATGTCAGTTGTTTTAGTTCATTATGCGATATCATAATTATCTTTCATTTTATAAACCAGGCTTTCTCCAAATCTGTTCTAATATACTATGAATGAACTACCGAATCAATGAGGTCTTTAAAAGACTTATCTACATTATCATATAACATCCATTGTCGAGCGCTTGAATACGGCCAATCCACCGCATTTGAGACTAATCCTGCCTTGACAGCGTTATTATGTATATTATTCACTTTAATTTTAAACTGTTCTTCACTGATAATCGGGAGATCATCAAATCGAGGTTTCCATAGTCGAAATCTGTCACTCTCATATTGACCGGTTTTCAATTCGCCTGTATGAAGAGCTTTGATCTTTCTTGATGATAAACTCTTGAAGATTTGCATGAATCTTGAGAGTAACCCAACGTTTTTAAATCCCAATAAGGCATGGAAATGCGACGGCATAAGAACATAAGCCACAATCGAGACATCAAAACATTCTGAGGTTTCATCAAGCTGGGTTAAAGCCGTACTTGCCGCGTCTTCATAATTAAAAATTGGGAGCCAGCTTGTGACTGTCGTGGTCACAAACACCAACGCGGGTCCCTCCAATATAATTCTTTTGCGAACAGTCAATTGTAAGCGCCTTTAAAATAATAATGGTATTGGCTGGAATCAATACTCTCCCCATATATTGAGTCAGGACATTAGAATATGTCAATCACAAATTATTAAGATTATGAGGTGGGGGCAGACGAGGACGTCTGCCGCCACTTAAATAAATCAATCCAGCATTAATCTATAAAAACGAGAAGACTACCGCCGAATACGATCGGAATCTACACAGCGGCCTTTAATTCATCACGCTTGAACTGCATCTGGTGCAGTTTGTAGTAAATGCCCTTCTTTTCCAGCAACTCATGATGCTTGCCCATTTCACGAAGCCGGCCGTGATGCAGCACGATGATCTTATCCGCCTTTTCAATCGTCGAAAGACGATGCGCGATAATAATGGCCGTTCGATTTTCCAGCAGTTTATCCAATGCTTTCTGAATCATTCTTTCCGTGGCGGTATCAACCGAACTGGTAGCTTCATCGAGCACCAGGATATTGGGATTGAAAGCCAGAGCCCGCGCGAATGAAAGAAGCTGTTTCTGTCCGGTCGAAAGAGTCGCCCCGCGTTCCTTCACTTCGGCGCCCAGACCGCCTTCCCGGTTGATCACGAAATCATGCAAATTGACTTTTTTCAGGGCATCGATCAACTGGTCATCGGTGATATCATCACATCCAAGGCGGATATTACCGGCATAATTTCCCGAAAATATGAAAACATCCTGCAGAACCAGACCGAGCTGGGAGCGTATAGTGCTGCTCGACATTTCCTTCAACTCGACACCATCAAGCTTTATGGAACCCTTTTGATAATCATAGAATCTGAACAAAAGTGAAATCAATGATGTCTTCCCGGCGCCGGTTGCCCCGACAATGGCCACTTTCTCGCCCGGCTCAACGGAGAATGTAACGTCTTTGAGAACATCCTCGCCGGAATTATAAGCGAACGAGACATTTTCGAATTCAATTTTTCCTTTGAACTCTTTTGGCCGGGCACCATCGCCGTCCTCGGAAAATTCCGGATTGGTGTCAAGCAGTTTGAAAATCCGTTCCGATGAGGCCATTGATGATTGCAATATATTGTATTTTTCCGCCAGGTCACGGATAGGATTGTAGAATCTTTGGACCAGCTGTATAAAGGCGACCAGTTCACCGAAGGTGAGCATCTCGGCATTAATCTGTACACCGCCGTAATAGATAAGAATCGCCATGGAAAGAGAGCTTATAATTTCAACCGCCGGAAAGAATACGGCGTAATAGTAAATTGACTTAAAATGCGCGCTTCGCAGATCGGCATTAATCGTCGAAAATTTGTCGTATATAGCGGACTCCCTCGTGAAAAGCTGGATGACAGTCATTCCGGTAATGTGCTCCTGCACGAAAGCATTTAACCGGGCCAGTTTGAGCCGGACCTGCCGATATATTTCGCGAACTTTTTTCCTGAATACCAGTGTCGCCAGTATAAGCAACGGCATGACCATAAATGTCAAAAGGGCCAGCTTCCAGTTATAATACAGGAGCGCCACGACAATGCCGGCCAGCGTTATAATATCCCCGAACACGGAGACCAGCCCCGATGAGAACATTTCATCGAGAACATTGACATCATTGGTGACCCTGGTGACAAGTCTTCCGACCGGATTCCTGTCGAAAAAGCCCAGGTGTAGTCTCTGCAGGTGTCTGAATATCTGCATCCTGATGTCATACTGCACCTTCTGACCGATGAACATGGTGATATACATTTGCACATACTGAAGAATGAATACAGCTACCAGAATCCCGGCATAGGCAAGTGCAATTTGTGGCAAGCCGGCGAAATTTTTGGTCACCAGGTACTTATCAATTCCGATCTGTATCATGACCGGCAGAAGCAACTGCAGCAATGACCCGGAAACCAGGAGAAATACGGCCAGTCCGAGCTGCCATCGGTAAGGCCGGACATAGCTCAGCAGCCGCCGCATCAGGCGCGCATCATAGGCCTTACCCAGCACCTCTTCTTCATGATAGTTATTGTAATCGGCCATATTACATCTTTTTTAATTCTTCTTCAATCAACTGCGTTCGATACAGCGCGGCATACTTGCCGTCATGCGACATCAATTTCTCGTGATTTCCCAATTCAACGATCCGACCGTTCTCCAGGTAGAGAATCATGTCGGCATCTTTCACGGCCGAGGCCCGGTGCGAGATGACAATCGATGTTCGCTTGCTGAGCTCGGAGCGCATCCGCAAATTTATCAGATGTTCGGTTTCGGTATCGACGGCACTGGTGGCATCATCGAGGATCAATATCTTCGGCTCGGCTGCGATAGCGCGTGCCAGCGCCACTCTTTGTTTCTGTCCGCCGGACAGTGTAATCCCCCGTTCACCCAGAATCGTATCATAGCCATGCGGGAATTCTTTTATCTCTTCATCAATGACAGCCGCTTTGGCTGCCGACAGGGCCAGTTCCTGACTGCCATTATCGACGCCGAATAGTATGTTATTGCGCAGGGTATCCGAAAAGAGAAACGGTTCCTGCGGCACAAAACCGATTTGCCGCCTGAGCGCGATGAGATTCCAGTCATTAATGTCGGTATCATCGATGAACAGCATCCCGCGACGAATCGGGAATAGACGCCCGATGGTTGACACCAGGGTGGATTTACCCGAAGCCGTCGGCCCGACTATACCGACAATCGAGCCGGATTCAATGATCAGATTTATATCATGCAGAACCGATGTGCCGTTATATCCGAAGTCAAGTTTACGAAATTCCAGTTTGCCTTTCATGACACGATTGGCATCGGAACCGCTTTCCGACTGCACTTCGGGTTCGGTGTCGAGAATTTTATTGATACGGTCGAGTGAGGCTTTTCCTCTTTCATACAATGATACAACCCAGCCCATTGCGATCATCGGCCATATAAGCATCGAAAGATAAGCAAAGAAGGCCACCAGTGTCCCCAGGCTGATGGTACCGGAAATAACCGATTTTCCGCCAAAATACAGGACGAAGAGGTTGACAGTACCGGCGATGGCAAACAGGATCGGCATTGACATTGCCAGGATTTTTATCATGTGCATGTTGAGCGCGATGTAATGTTTGCTGTGTTCAGAGAAATTATCGATCTCAGGCTGCTGCTGATTGTAGGCGCGGATAACCCTTACTCCGGCCAGATTTTCCTGTACTTTGGAGGTTAAGACCGCGAAATACTCCTGGATTTTCGCGTAGCGTTTATGAATGGCAATTCCAACACGATTGACAAC
>JBFMFJ010000149.1:0-8385 GCA_040752235.1 Candidatus Zixiibacteriota bacterium
CATGCCGATGTTGATATGGCGGTCGAAGCGATTCATGCCGGGGCCTATGATTTTATAGAGAAACCGCTCTCGTTGGACCGGGTCCTCATAACAATCGATAATGCCACCCGGGCCAGCCGAGTATTGACCGAAAAAAACCGACTGTCCTCGATTCTCTATGGCGATTTTATCGGGGAATCACCGGCAATAAGGAAACTCCAGGAGAATATCGCCCGATCAGCGCCGAAAGCATCGCGTTTTCTCATTCTGGGCGAAAACGGGACCGGGAAGGAACTGGTAGCGCATATGATTCATCGCCTTGGACGCAAACCGGACGGACCTTTTATAGCGGTCAATTGCGCCGCACTGCCGTCGGAATTAATCGAATCGGAGCTTTTCGGTCATGTCAAAGGTGCTTTTACCGGGGCCGCGAAAGATCGCAAAGGTCGTTTTCAGGAAGCCAATGGCGGGACGATTTTCCTGGATGAAATCAGTGAAATGTCCATGACGGCACAGGCCAAGGTGCTGCGTGCTGTCGAGACAATGGAGATTGGAGCGGTTGGCTCTGACAAAACGACAAAGATCGACAGCAACATTATTGCGGCTTCGAATAAGGACCTGACAATTCTTGTCAATGAGGACAAATTTCGGGAAGATTTGCTGTATCGTCTCAACGTGGTGCAATTCAATATTCCCCCTTTAAGGGAGAGGAAGGATGATATTCGAATCCTGGCCGAATATTTTTTGGGAAAATTTGCCAATGAATCCGGAATGAGTGTTCGTCGATTGACGGAAAACGCCGTAGACTATCTGAAAGGCTATGATTTCCCGGGAAATATAAGAGAATTGAAAAATTTAATGGAGCGGGTTCACATTTATTGTGATCGTCAGGAGATTGATCGGGATGATCTTGCACCATTTCTTTCAAGTCGCAATGAGGCTTCCTCAATGACATTGAAAGAGGCTGTTGGTCAATTCGAGATTAGTTTTATAAATGCCGCTATCAGGCGTCATGATGGAAATATCACCGAGGCAGCCAGAGAACTTGGAATAGAGCGGTCGCATCTTTACAAGAAACTGAAAAGACTCAAGGAAAGCTGATTCGATAAATAAACAAGTCATGCAATAAGACCAGAGACGCGGGCGGGCTTCGGCTTGTCGCCTTCAAGTAGTTTTGTCAATATCAGCGTAGACATTTTTTCAATAAGCCAGA
Source organism: Candidatus Zixiibacteriota bacterium (assembly GCA_040752235.1). Lineage (GTDB taxonomy): Bacteria > Zixibacteria > MSB-5A5 > GN15 > PGXB01 > PGXB01. The sequence goes on from JBFMFJ010000149.1 coordinate 1,193, forward strand.
AAGAAAAATGCGATATTTTGAGCATCAAAATGTATTTTTTTGACTCTTTGTTACTCTTAAGGATAGGAATTTTTCATTAAGGATGCTATGACATGCACCGTGGGTATGATTCAAAACTATCAGGTATCCTTTTACCTCAAGGTTTGCTGATAATCGGCTATGCCATAGTGATAACAGGGACAGCAGAGGTCACAAAGACAATTCAGTGTCTTGGACTATATCCACGACTGATTTTCTGTTATCCGGTAATGCTGTCATGCTATTTTCCCTCACAACAAAAGAGAGAAATATATTTACTGATGGAGATTTGAATCGCGCCATCATGGGAGGTAATCGTATAAACAAGCGGATTTCGTTGACACTAAGACACTTACACCATGGTCAATGACTATTATAAATAAGCACTTTGTCTCGTGAGTAAAGAAGAAAGCAATTATTTTAGATCCCTGGTCAGCCGTTGTCTGAATGGGGACCAAAAGGCCTGGGAGGAGTTAATACGCCGGGTCAGCCCGATAATTCACGCGATCTGTTACAAGAAGAGGCTTTCCCGCGATGAACGCTATGACATTCTTGGTCAGGTCATTCTTTTATTACTGAAAAATCTTAAAAATGTGAAATCTCCCGAGAAACTTATCGGTTATGTCGCCACTATGACCAACCGTGAAATTCGGGAATTAACACGTAAGTCCAATTATCTCAATCATATGCACAAATTCATAGTTGAAGAGATATATTCTCGGGCAACTCCCTCGCCGGACTTTGGCATGGAAAATACGCAGGATAGTGAGGCCTTATTAAAGGCGATGGCGAAATTACCTCGTTTATGTTACGAATTATTGCGGGCACTCTTTTTTGATATCGAGAAGCCCAGCTATAAGGAACTGTCGCAACGGCTTGGTATCCCGGTTTCGTCAATCGGCCCGACCCGCGAACGTTGTCTGAACAAATTGCACAAGTTGCTGGATAAAAAATAAATGAATTTTATGGTATCAAATTCGGGCTTTGTTACTCTTAAGGTTGACGGGGGAATGATATGAGAAAAGAAGATGATAAAATTGAATTAATGTTGAATTATCTGAGCGGCAATCTGGCCGCCGGAAAGCGTCGGGAAACCGAGAGGCTGATTAGCACCAATCGCGGCCTGGTCGGATTATTCTCCGTAGTCAAAGGTCTTTTCCTTGAGGGGCAGAGAGCCAATTGGAATCAGCTTCAGGACGCCACGCTGAAGCTGGCCAACCGGCTGTTCATCGATTATCAAAAAAGCGAAAAAAGTCCTAAAATCAATCATGGGATTACTGTGTTTGATTCGCTGGTGTTGCCGTTGCCGGAAGGTGTTCGGCCGGCCGCTATCGATAAGAGAAGGCTGAAGTACAAGGTCGGCGATATGGACCTTGACATCTCGCTGTATCCCATATCTTCCAGTTCATATGAGATGATTGGACAGGTCTTCGATCTTGAAGCCGATGAGAGGCTGACAGTCAGATTGAGATCCGGCAAGCGGGAATACAGGGAGGTTGCGGATCAGTTTAATCTCTTTCGATTTATGCGAATTCCGGTGGCAAAATATGTCATGGATCTACTTGCCGGAAGAAATCGTATTGGAACGGTGGAACTTGAGCTATGATTGAGCTGTCGCGTTTGATTGCCCTTTCCAATCGCAAGGAATTGGAGAAATTTATTTCCGAGGGGTATTCCGGCGATACCTACAGGTTTGTCCAGGATATTGACGTCAGTCTTGTAAAATTGCTTAAGACGGATTTTAAGACAGCCTGGCAATATATCCAGAGTGTCGGGGGCGTTTTTCAGCATCTTCCCACGGAATTCGAGCCGCGGCGGCTGGCCATGATAGGCCGGTATTATGTGCATATCGGGGAAAATAAAAAAGCATTGCAATATTATTTAAAGGGAGTGGGGTTATTTAAAAAGGCCGGCAGCGCTTATGGTGTGGCGCGTCTTGGCAAATCGCTTATAGAAATATACAGCAAACTCGGGAATCATAAGAAGGCGCTTGAAATCGGTAAGGCTTCTCTTCAGTATTTTCAGAGGCGGAAAATGGAACTCGATTCGTCGCATCTGCTAAATAATATCGGATTGGTTCTTTATCGCACCGACAGACATCGTCAGGCCATGAAATATCTCGATAAAGCCCAGAAAATTATGCAGAAGCACAAAAGTTTTCAACTTCCTTTCGTGATGCTGAATCGAGCCAATGTCCTGTGTGAAATGCATATGATCAGAAAGGCCCGGGGATTATATGAAAAGGCCGCTGCGATTTATCATGAATATAAAATGCATGTGAGCGAAAACAAGGCTTATTATGCTCTGGCATACATATTGTTTCTAGAGGATAGGTTTACCGAATCGATCAGGCTTTTCGAGAAGGTATATGAAAGATCGAAAGAGCTTTCCGATCCGGTTGGAGCCGCCAACGCCCTGCTCGATATGGCCGAGATCAATATCCAGCTTAACCAATATAGCACAACCATCATGCTGGCCGATCAAATCATACCGTAGTTCAACCGACTGGATTTGATTAATGAAGAGGCCAGAGCCTACTATTTTGCATCGGTGGCCCGCATTCATTTGAAGGATTTTGATCCGGCTGCCAAGCAATTAAGAAAAGCGGAGCAGCTTTTTACGAAGGAGCAAAGTCAATTCTGGCTGGGGATGGTTAATGCGGCCAAAAGCCGGCTGAACCTCGCCCGCGGGCGTTACGCGCAGGCCCTCCAATTTGCCTCCGATTCGGGGAAATTCTTCGCCAAAAGCGGCAGCGAACGGCATCGGGTTGATGCCGAAATAATAGTGATTGAGACGGTGCTGGCATCCGGGGATCACCAGCGGGCAATCAAATTGGCGGTTCCGCTGCTAAAGCGCAGGTTGACCAGCCACCAAATACATAATCTCAGATTTCTAATTGGAAAATGTTACTATGAAAAAGGGGATTACTCTGCGGCTTTGAAAGAATTCAGGGAGGCCGTCAAAATAATCGAGAAGATGTTGAAGGGGTTGTATCCCGATGAGATAAGATTCTTCTTTGTAATGGACAGGTATGAAAGTTATCAACTGATGATCGATTGTCTTCTCAAGCTTGGTCGTATCAAGGATTCATTCATGAGCAATCTGAAGGCCCTGGAAATTATTAATCATCGTACTATCCATACTGAAAAGACGGACCGGAAAATCACGCCCGAATTAATCGAGAAGAGGAATAATCTGCGGGCGGCTCTGAAAAGACTGAATCAATCCACCAAGAGCGGTCAGCGCGGAGTCGAGAGATTAAACACCTATTACTCACTTGAACACAGATTATGGTCGAATGAAAGAAAAATCAGAGCCGTTTTATATCCCCATGGGGAATTCGGTACCATTGATCTGAGTGACCACAAAGAGGTTTTTAAGCATATTAAAAGTGATGAAACGGTAATAAACTTTTTCTCTTCGAGCAACATGATCGGGGCTTTTTGCGCTTCCGGTCAAAAGGTTCGATTTATAAAATATGAAATCCAGCCCGGGGAATTTGATATCTTACTAAGGAAACTGCACTTTATTTTTGAAAATGCCGTTTTCGGGCAGAGAGATGTTGACCGTTCGTACAAGATTTCCGAACATTATCTTAACATAATTTACCAGAAAATAATCGAGCCGCTGCTCCCGTACATATCCGGTCACCATGTTATTTTTGTTGCCGACGGCCTCTTCGGCCAGATACCTTTCACGGCTCTGAGGGATGGCAACGGGCAATATATAAAAGACCGTTTTACTATAAATACCATAGTCAATCCTCAGGATTTAAAAAGCAGATCAGGAATTTTAAGAAACCTTAAAAGCCGGCATAATGCCGTTTTCGCCGTTTCTTCCGACTTGTTGCCACAGATTGATATAGAGGCCCGCCATATTAAAAGCATCTTCGGGAGATCGCGCTTATTTGTCAATGACAGGGCGAGTTGTTTGAATTTAACAAACGAATTAAAGGAGGCTGATGGATTTTTGCATATTGCGGCTCATGCATCAAGATCATCCGAGAATCCGTTATTTTCGCGAATATTGATGAATGATGGGCCCTTTTTCCCATTCGATCTTTTTCAATCGGGTGTCAAGGCTGAACTGGTAACACTTTCCGGTTGTCAAACCGCAGCACCGGGTTTGTACTACGGTAACTCATTCAGTTTGGCCAAAGCTTTCTACCAAGCCGGAAGTCATCATGTTTTGGCAACTTTGTGGCCGGTCTCTGATAAGCTGAGTATGCTCTTTATGATAAACTTTTACGAGACTCTGGCTGATGTGGGGAATGTTTATCAGGCGTATCAAAGTGCAGTCAATCACATTATCGGCATAACCGATAATCCTGCATTTTGGGGTTCATTTGTTTTATTGGGAACATAGTAAGGAGAGTATATCATGCGAAAAATCAGATATTTGGTAAGAGGCACCTTTGTCTTTATTTCCATCCTTTTAATATTAGTAATGATTCAGCAATCAATTGCCTCCAATAGAAATGGAAAATTGTCTTATAAGGCATCGGTCCCTAATCAGGTTATTTTATGCCTTGAAAGAGGGCGGTCGGCCAATGAATTTTTATCGGATATAAGGGGAAATGTAATAAAAGAGATGCCTCGACGGAATATCATGCTCATTGATTTCCCTGATAATATACCTGTGGAAAAGGTAGCCAATGCATTCGGTCGAAGAGCCGGCGTCGTTTTTGCACAGCCCAATTATCTGTGCGGTTTACCCGAGATCAATTGTCAGGATGAATATACTCCGGATCTGAATAACCCGGTTTATATAGCCGGCATTAGCCCGGGGCCGTATTATAATCAGCAGGCAACCAACAGCAGCGGTGCAGACTCGGCCAATTTGTTTTCCACCGGGAGTGGTATTGTCGTTGCGGTAATTGATAATGGAATTGATTTTGGTCATCCTCTGTTTGCCGACATACCCGACAGTACCGGATATGACTTTGTTGATAATGATGGAGAGCCGGCGGAAGAAACCGGAGATATGCTGGGCCATGGAACGTTCGTATCCGGCTTGATCAAGCTGGTTGCGCCCGATTGCATTCTCATTCCATATCGGGCATTTGATGAGAGCGGTATCGGTGATTCCTATGCCATAGCCATGGCCATTTATCGGGCTATTGACGACAGTGTTGATATTATCAATATGTCATTCAACACGTACACATCAAGTTCAGTGATAGAAACGGCGGTTGCCGCGGCTCGCCAGGCCGGTATAACCATGGTGGCTTCATCGGGCAATGACAGTTGCTCCACCACTTCATATCCCGCTGCATATGCCGGGGTGATAATGGTCGGGGCAATTGACTCTCTGGATTATCTGGCTGCATATTCTAATTACGGGGCATATCTGGATGTCGTCGCGCCGGGCGTAATGGTGTACAGTGCGCTGCATACCGACTACGAATCTGATTGGGGATACTGGAGCGGAACATCATTCGCCGCGCCGCAGGTTAGCGGCGGTTGTGCGCTGATCCTGGAACTGGAGCCGTCACTCACGGGTGACAGTATGGAAGTATTTATAAGGGAGACGGCCGAGACAGGATTATTGTGGGGAACGGTCGTGCCCTGCGATACATTATATGGTTATGGACGGGACAATGTTTTGCGTTCAGTGACATGTCTCCGCCGGGGAGATGTCGATAATTCGGGGCAGATCGACTCGCTTGACTACCAATATCTCATCAATTACCTCAATTATGGGGGGCCGGCGCCGACCCCGATAATTGGACTGGGCGATGTTGATTGTTCCGGGGCTGTAAACAGCCTGGATGTGTCATATTTGATAAATTATGTGAACTTCAGCGGACCAAAACCCTGCTGCCAATAATCACCGCTTTCGTTTTGCGTTCTTTACTCATGGGGCAAGCCCGGCCGTCCGGCCGGGCTTTTTTTTATGAAAAATGAATCAAAAATCGGAAATCTCAAAATAGTTGTATTTTTATCGCATTTTCGCCGCTCTTAAAATATGAAAGGTCATATTATGGGTCATTCCAGACCTTGAGTATGGCTTTCGAATAGTCTCTCTTTTATGTGGTTAGTTACAGGAGATGAGTCTTTTGATTCATCTCCTGATTTTTCATTGTACGAATCCCCGGTCTGGCGGAAAAAACGTCGATATGGCATTTCGTTCTTGGAATTTTCCACGCTCTTTATTTCATTACATGATTGAAAGACTTTTGGCCTTGTGCCGCTCAGGCGGGACTACAATGGGTAATTTGAAACCAATAGCGGCCCGGTTTATAACAAAGCGGATTTGAGAAAAAGCAGTTGAGTAAGCGGGACGAAAGTTATATATCAGAACTGGTAGCGAAGTGCCTTGAAGGTGACAGGCAATCCTGGTCGGAATTGATCCAAAGGATAACTCCTCTCATCTTTTCAATTTGTGGTCGCATGAAACTGTCAAGAGAGGACAGCTACGACATCCACGGCCAGGTATCATATTTGTTGTGGAAAAATCTTGGCAATCTCAAATCCTCGGAAAAATTATTTTCCTATATAACGACCATGACACGGCGTGTCATTTATGCTTTGATGCAAAAATCAAAGATATTGCAAAAGGTCGAGGATGCTCTGGCGGAGGACTTGTATTTATCCTCACCGGATCAGCCGGATGAAATATATGAGGAAACCGAGAAGCATGAAGCACTGATGCAGGCTATTGCGCAACTTCCGCGAAAAGAATATCAATTGATTCGGGCTCTTTTCTTTGATGCCGGGAGCCCCTCCTATGAGGAAATAGCACAACGACTTGGGATTCCGGCCTCATCAATCGGCCCCAGCCGAATGCGGTGTTTTCAAAAACTTTATCGGATACTGAGACGCAATGACCTGTTTTTTAAGTATTTTTCGTAAATTTTGGCGCTCTATATATAATGAGGAGGCAAAATGCAGAACGATGCCGACAAGATTGAACTTCTTTTGAAATTCAGTCGCGGCGAACTCACTGGCGATGCCGAACAAGCGGTGCGGGAGGCTCTTGAAAAGGATCCTGAATTAAGGACCATTTATCAGCTTCTCCTGGACATACAAACGGACACCGGCGGGAAAGACTGGAGTCAGATAATGAATTTCGCGTCGGAATCGGCATCCCGGATGTTCGATGATTTTATGAGGAATCATCGTGAAGGAACCAATTTATATGCGATTCGGACATATGATTCCAAGTTGACGCCG
>JBFMFJ010000150.1:0-8343 GCA_040752235.1 Candidatus Zixiibacteriota bacterium
ATGAAATGACTCAACTCAAATGCCGGTTTGGGATTTTCCGCGTTTTTTTCGCCGGTGATTGTCATTGCCTTGATAACCTGTTCGACATTAACCGGATAATTGAATTCCAGTCTGATGAACAGCCTGGTATAACCCGTCTTATCCTCAAACAGCCTGTTAATTCCTGACGGCTGACCGCCAAGGTTGACTTTCAACGGGGCTGTTCGGAATTGAAAGAGGGTTTTGTCATTGATTTGATTCCCGTAAAGGAATTTCGCTTTCGATTTCACCTGAATTTTATATGCAGTAGCCGGCCTGAGTCTGCTATCAGGGTAAAAGCGAAGCGTGTTTTTTTCTACCCAGCGCGCCAGTCCGGGAAGCGGCGGATCGAATTCTATCGGCGGATCCAGAACCGCCTTGTCGAGACTGTCTCCGGGTACCATGTCCCGGCTGAATTTTATGGTAATATTCATCTGGCGATCGACATCACCCTGCGGGTAAAAATCGACAACCTTGACATTTAGATCGGGCCCGGTTTGAGGTGCCGAGGCCAGCAGATCGACCGCCACACCTGCACCGGATATTATGATTGCAGCTGCCAGCGTCAGGCCGATATAAAATTGTAACCTGTTTTTGTTTAAAGTATTAGACACAGCTCCCTCCCAGTAATGAAGCTTTTGTTAATAGTAAAGACAGACTGTCCCTATCCCAAATATTATACTTTTTGCAGAGCGCGACGTTCATAATTTCTCTCCATTTTATCAATATGAAAAAAATATTTGCCCTTTGCCCAATCAAATAATCAAAAATGCTGACGATAATTATTTAATAAGAGAGTTTAACAAATATCAGGCAGCTTTGAAAGACAATAATTTTCTGACACCGGGCTTCAAAGGTAATATTCTTGTCATTGATGACGAGGATGTTGTTATCAGCGTCGCCCAGCTTGTTTTAAGGCAGGCGGGGTACCGCGTCGAGTCGGCATTCGACGGCAAAGAAGCACTTAATCTTATGATAAAATATAATCAGAACGGGAAAATGTTTGATGCTATAATTATGGATTTATCTCTGCCGGGCGATTTAAGCGGGAAGGAACTGATTGACAGGATGCTGGAAATAAGCCCTGAATCACGAGTTGTGGTATCGAGCGGAGAATCCAATCACCCCATCATTACGAAATATTCCGAATATGGTCTTTCCGGAAAACTGAGCAAACCATACCGCGCCGGTGACCTCAAGGCGGTCATAGGTCACGTCATCTCATTGAATAAGTCGGTTCAGGTTTGAAGATATAAGTTTACTGCAACGAAAAAACCGCCTGCGGGTCAGACGGCTTTTTTATAATCTCAGTTTTAATTCCCCGCCGCGATTTTTTTCATCTCCTGGGCACGAGTCGCCATGCTGATTTCCTTGCGCTCGGCCTTCAGGTTTCTTTCGATGAAAGCATAGGCATTGTGGTTATGAATCGATTCGATATTATCGGATTCAATCGTGAACCAGTCGATACGTTTGTCATTGGAGAGCCTGACAGTCACGCCGCGGACGATGTCCTCGACAAACCGCGGATTTTCATACATCCTCTCGGTAACGTACTTTTCATCGGGACGTTTCAGCAATGAATATATTTCGCATGATGCTTCTTTTTCAATGAGTTCGATCAGTTCCTCAAGCCAGATAAAGGAATTGGTGCGGACCGACAGCGTGACTATCGAGCGCTGATTGTGCGCGCCGTATTTCGATATTTCTTTGGAGCATGGACAGAGCGTCGTTATCGGCACGCGGATAGTACTGACAATATCGATCCGTTCGTTTCCGTTGGTCGCAGCCGAGATGGTGCATTTATAATCCATTATGCCTTCGGCGCCGGTCACGGGGGCTTTTTTCTTTATGAAATAAGGGAAGGTAAGTTCCAGGTGCGCATTGTACGCATGAAGTCTTTTCTGAGCCTTTCTCAATATCATTTCGAGACTGGAAATGTCCAGCTCATCCTTGTATTCATTAAGAAGTTCGACGAAGCGGCTCATATGCGTTCCTTTGAATTGATGCGGCAGATCGACATAAAAATTTACATCGGCCACAGTCGCCTGCTTCATGCGATGCTGATCTCTTACAACAATCGGCAGCTTGAGATCTTTGATACCGACCTTGTCGATATGAATATTCCTGTTATCAGGTGAACTTTGTACGTCCTTCATCACTACCCCCGAGCCTTAACGGCTTATTTCTATTTTGTTATTCTCCGATTCCCAGACAACAATTCTGTCAAGAAGGCTGTTCCCTAATGCCCGATCGAGTATTTCCCATATTTTTCGGGCGAGGTTTTCGGTTGTCGGGATGACGCCGCTCATAAAATCCACATCGAGATTCAGATTCTTATGATCGACTTTGGATATGATCTCGGCTTCCATTATCCTTTTCAATTCCTTAAGGTTGATTATCATTCCGGTTTCCCGATTTATTTCCCCGGATACGGTCACTTCGAGCACATAATTGTGACCATGCCCGCCCGGATTGGAACAGGCGCCGAAAATTTCGAGATTCTTTTCATCATTGAAATTGGGATTATAGAGTCTGTGCCCGGCCGAGAAAGTCACTCTTTTGGTTAAGGTTGTTTTCACCTTTCGATCCTCGATATTTACTTTTTTGGGCTTTGCGAAAAGGACATTTCTACCGGCTGCCTGCGGTAATGTCTCTTTCGAAGATATAACAAAAGAAATAGATAAAGGTTCATCACAATTGTAATAAAAATCAGCGCCGCTTCAGGTCTGCCGAGAAGCGCCCATATTATTATGATAAATATATGTGTCCCAAAGCATAACGCCGACTGCAGGACCATCAGCAGTCTATTTCCAAAACGCAGTTCGGGTGTAATAGTCTTATTTTTTCCGACAAGAATACTATCAAGAAATGCCGTAAGCCCATCCTGCCAGCTATATACAATAATATAGAAGAATCGCAGCAGAATAAGTATCCCCCTGGCCGGAAATGAATTAGACTTTCTTTTGACATCATCCCGTGTCGTTTCATCGCGTTTCGATGATAAAGTCATTATGCCGAAGGCATCAAGATATGATAGTTGATAATAATTGAAAAATGAGCACTGAAGGAAAGTAGACAAAATGGCGGCAACCGCCCACAGAATATATGTGCCGCCCATATTGTCAGCGGCTCGAAATCCAATTGCCAGCATTACCAGAGTCAAAGATAGAAAATCCCCGAGAGAATCGAGATAGCGGCCGATTAAATGCCCGCGCCCTGTCAGGCGCGCAATAGCTCCGTCACAGGCGTCAAAAAGATCTTTCAGGTGCAGGGCCACCGCGGCGGCTATCAGTGATCCGGTGAAGAATAAATAAGCGGCACCGATGCCGAAGAAGATGGAAAGCAGGGTCACTGCTTCATGGGGAATTCTCAACCAATAAAGCGGTCTGATGACATAACGGAAATAAAATATCCAGATGATGGAAATGTTAAAATACCGCCGGTCCTTGGGCAGTTTTTCCGATTTTTCGAAATCGATCATGATTTTGAAATTATTGAATCATTATATTGGCGCCGGTAAGCGGCGCGGAATCATCCGATGCCAGGTACAATATCTTATCGGCTACTTGTTCCGGGCTTAAGTCGGCCTTCACTCCTGGAGGAACGGCCTCATGGAACATCTTTGTTTCAACGCCGGAAGGCGACAACTGATTGACCCGGATATTCAGCTCCTTGAATTCCAATGACAGGATTTCGGTCAATCCCCAAAGAGCGTACTTGCTGATGTTATATGCGCCGAACCCGGAGAATTTCTCTACCCCGAAACATCCCGAAAAGGAAGAGATATTCACGATCGTCCCGCCCTTGTTTCTATCCGCAATCGAAGCCATTTTTTGAGACAGATAGAAAGGGGCGATGACATTTGTTTCCAACATCATTCGAAAATCACCCGGATGATAATCCTTCATCATTCCTGAATCGAATCTCGCGGCGTTATTGATGAGGATATCCAACCGCCCGAATTTTGCCATGATTTTTTCGAAAAGACTGTCGGTCTCAATCTGGTCAGTGACATCAAGCACTTTTTGCAAAACCCGTACGCCATATACGCTACATTGCCCGGCGGTTTGCTCCAACTCAGAAAAAGTACGCGAAACAAGAATAAGATCAGCACCATGCTTTGTAAACAGTACGGCAGTCGCCCGGCCGATACCTCGCCCGGCCCCGGTTATCAGGGCGATCCTGTTCTTAAGTTTTTTCTCAGTCTGCTGCATGGGCATTTTAATATGGAATTTCTTTGAATATATGACTTTTCATCCGGTTTATCAAGTCGAGTGCCCGGCCTGTTCGATTAATAGTCTGTCACGAAATAACTTTTATTCGGGCGGGGTTCATCGTTCCGCCCAGTTCGCGGCGGCATTCCTGGAGAAATGTATGCAGCGGGCCATCCTCGATATCGGGATTATTCATCTTTTGATAATAATCAGGCGCACCGGCCTCGACCGTTACCGGATACATTATATTGGCCGTTGCCCAGTAGTCAAGCGCGACAGGGTCGGTCGAAGCCAGAACAGTATCGGACTGCCAGGCTTTATCCATATCCAGCCGGCTGCCCCAGCCGATTCTGACGGCGGTTATGATATTGAGGTCCGCCCGGCGAATTTCTTTCATGTATTTTCCGAGAACGCCGCCGGTATAGCGAAAACGGAAAACCGGATGACGTTCGTAAAACTCACGCATGAAGGGAATTTTTCTCAATGTTTTTCGGTGATGCGCCATCCAGCGGAAGGTGGCCGAGGCGCCGATGTGATGCGTATTGAAGGTTCCTTCCGGAGTCGGGGCGGGATAGCCGCAGCTCATATCGACCACACCCATATAATTTTTGACCGAGGCGGTGACCCCGGCATATGGGCCGTGATGATTCATAGCGGCGAAATTTATAAATTTCACCGGCTGCCCGGTGTATTGGCCGTTCCTGAAAGCGCCGTTTTTCAGGTCGATGGTGACTCCGCTGTAAACGGAAGTAAAAACCGGATAGGCCAGAATACTGCGGTTGCCATAGGGACATTCATAATACAATTCCGTTGGCCAGACATAACCGTCACCCTCCGACGGATGCGTTATTACATTATCGCCCGCCCCCCCGAATTGCAGCGGGGTCGGATTCGGCCCGGCCGGGTGCCAGTGATATTTGGTCACATTGTGGTGCCCCGCCGAATTGAAATATTCCACCAGCTCGTTATAATTGAAGCGGCCATTGCGCTTTTCGGTTGTCCAGCCGCGCTCGCCCGGGGTCTCGCTCTGATTATTATCGGCCAGAATTACTTCACCCGCAAACCCGGGAATATCCAGAATCATTCGTGTAAACTCGGCGATGACATCGGTGTTGGTCATCCCCTGGTTCCACCATTGGCTGTTGACCTTGAGGATGACGATATCTTCTTTATCAATGAGCGACTCGATTCCGCCCAGATTTTCCACCATTTTTCGGGTAATCTGCCCGGTATCCGGTCCGGTCGCCCGAAAGATTGTGGCATCAGTCTCCTGCGGGAACGGTTTTGGCTCGCGGGATGAAGCACAATTTATAATTTGCGGCAAATACATCATAACCGGTATTGTCCCGATATATTTCAAAACTTGTCGTCGTGATATCATGAAATCAATTCCCAATTCCGACATCAGCGAATTATCGGAAATAGTTTTCCACAAGTTACGTATAAAGTTATCCGATTGGCAACCATATTTATGCCCGTAACCCCGGTCCGAAAACAGGGAATCCTTTGCGAATTGCCGCCTATCTTATTTGTGGCGTTTGCGGCCTCTTGTAATTATATTAGACGGACTTTGAGATAATGAAAAACCGCTCTAATAAAGGAATAAAAAATCGATGGCAGTAATCTGGCGCTCCATTATTCTTTCACTTCTGCCGATTGCAGAACTCCGCGGCGGAATACCCTATGCTGTTGCGAATGATATGGGCATCGTCCCCGCCTTTTTTCTATGCGTTTTCGCCAATATCCTGGTAATTCCGATTATGTACATCTTCCTTGAAACCGTTCACAAAGCCTTTTACAGGATCAAATTATATCAGAAGATTTTTGACAAATACATCGAGCGGACCCGCCTGAAAGGCGAAAAAAGCTTTGCCAAATACGGCTACTGGGGAATCATGCTGTTCGTAGCAATTCCGTTACCGGTTACCGGGGCATATACCGGGACGGCGGCGGCCTGGGTTCTAAAGCTGCAAAAAAGGAAATCTTTTCTGTACCTGGCCCTGGGTGTCGCTCTTGCCGGCGTAATTGTCAGTATAGCCACTGTGACTGGGCTCGGACTTTTGAAAATATTTATCAAGTAACCATGGCTCGAAAAATCCGTATATCATTCCATAGAACCGCAAGAATCAAACGATATTATAAAGGGAAATTTTTCCATGAAAACGCGCAATCCTTCCTGGATTCTGCTGGGAATAATGCTCGTGGGGGTGGCTATTGTGACCAATAACTGCGCCTCCGAGCCGAAGCCCCCGGTGGCCGCCAGAGTTGCTCAAGTCGATACTGTTTTGGGGCATGAGCGAACCGATGACTATTACTGGCTGAGAAACAAGGAAAATCCCGAAGTCATCGCCTACCTGGAAGCAGAGAATGCCTATACCGAAAAGATCATGAAGCATACCGAAAAACTCCAGGAGGAGCTTTATAATGAAATTCTCGGTCGTATCAAGGAGACCGACCTGACCGTTCCGATCTCACGTGATAACTACTACTATTATTCCCGCACTGAAGAGGGAAAGCAGTATGTTATTTATTGCCGTAAGATAGGGAGTCTGGAGGCCGAAGAACAGATTCTGCTCGATCTGAATAAGCTGGCCGAAGGTAAGGACTTTTTCTCACTCGATGCTTTTGCGGTCAGCCCTGACCACAAGCTGCTGGCTTATGCCGTGGATGAACAGGGCAATGAGCATTATAATATCTTCTTCAAGAATCTGGAAACGGGTGAAATGCTTCCGGATACGATAAAGGACGCCTCCAATTCGGTGCAGTGGGCCAATGATAACCAAACCGTGTTTTATACTATCTTCGATGAAAGCTGGCGTCCATATAAACTGTTCCGCCATAAACTGGGTGACGATTCCAAGACAGACGTGCTGGTTTATCATGAGCCGGATGATGCTTTCTGGATAGACATTGTCAAAACCAAAAATATGAAATTTCTGGTATTGGAATTCGGGAACAAAACGACTTCGGAAATGCGTATTCTCAATGCGGATAATCCGACCGGCGAATTCAGGCTGGTTCACCCTCGTCAGCAGGATATGATGTATGATATCGAAAGCCATGATAATGACTTGTACATCCTGACTAATGACAATGACGCCAAAAACTTCAAACTAATGGTAACCCCCGACGATAAACCGGCCCGCAAAAACTGGAAGGAAGTCATTCCGCACAGCCTGACAGTGAAACTTGATGATTTTGAGGTCTTCAGAAACCATCTGGTCGTTTACGCGCGCCAGGGAGGACTCCCGATTATAATCATCAGGAATCTTAAGACCGGCGAAGAGCATGATATTGCCTTTCCGGAGCAGTCATATTCGTTGTACCAGAGCAATAACCCGGACTTCAATACGAATCTTGTGAGGTTTAATTATGAGTCGATGATTACACCCAATTCGGTTTATGACTACAATATGGATACGCGAGAGAGGGAACTCAAGAAACAAAAAGAGGTTCTGGGGGGATATAATCCCGATGATTACCAGATTGAACGTATTTTCGCCGAGACCGCCGATTCAACCATGGTGCCGATCTCGATTGTTTATAAAAAAGGTATTGCCAGAGATGGCAGTAATCCATGCGTGCTGTATGGTTACGGTTCATACGGTTTCAGTACTGATCCCTGGTTTTCGGCGGCGCGTGTGAGTCTGCTCGACCGCGGATTTATTTATGCTATTGCCCAGGTGCGCGGCGGCGGCGAGATGGGCCGCTACTGGTATGATGACGGAAAACTGCTCAAAAAAATGAACACTTTCACCGATTTCATCGCCTGCGCCGATCACCTGGTGCAGGAGAAATATACTTCGACCGATAAGCTAATAATCAACGGCGGGAGTGCCGGTGGTCTGCTGGTGGGAGCGGTAATGAACATGCGGCCCAATCTTTGCAAAGCGGTTGTCGCCGATGTGCCGTTTGTCGACGTGGTTAATACCATGCTTGATGAGACGCTCCCGTTGACGGTTTTCGAATACGAAGAGTGGGGCAATCCGAACGAAGAAAAGTATTATGACTACATGATGGCCTATAGTCCTTATGATAATGTCGATGCCAAAGCCTATCCGGATATCCTTATTACCGCCGGGCTAAATGACACCAGAGTCCAATACTGGGA
>JBFMFJ010000151.1:0-8314 GCA_040752235.1 Candidatus Zixiibacteriota bacterium
TATCGAAGAAGGCGATGTTATACTTGGTCTCGGCTCCAATGGCCTTCATACCAATGGTTACTCGCTGGCCCGAAAAGTGATTTTCGAAATCGCCGGGATGAAATTCAATGACAATGTTGACTCGCTGGGAATGACGGTGGGCGATGCGTTGCTGATGACTCACAAGTCATATCTTAAGGCTATTTCGTCACTTATCAATGATTTTGAAGTCAAGGGAATGGCACATATCACCGGCGGCGGAATCGCCGGTAATTTTATCAGAATTTTACCGGAAGGGAAGCGGGCCGTCATCAGAAAAGGGACCTGGAATATTAAACCGATTTTCGATTTTATTCAGAAAACAGGTTCCATTGCCGATGAGGACATGTTTGAAGCCTTTAATATGGGCATTGGATATATAGTTGTAGTCTCTGAAAATGTGGTCCCCAACGCGGTCGAAAGTCTTAAAGCCTCGGGAGAATTACCGTATATTATTGGTAAAATAGAAAAGGGCGAAAAACAGATTGTATTTAAGGATTGATTAATGTTTCTGTTGTGCATTCTCGACGGTTTTGGACTGAGAGGCCACGAATACTACAATGCAGTCATAAAGGCAAAAAAACCCACCCTCCGGAAACTTTTCAAGATTTGTCCCAATATTCCCATCCAGGGCTCCGGACTGTCTGTCGGTCTGCCGGATGGGCAAATGGGCAATTCCGAGGTCGGCCATCTCAATATCGGGGCCGGACGAATTGTCTACCAGGATGTGACCCGAATCGACAAATCGATTACAGATGGCGACTTTATTGAAAATGCGGCCTTTATCAAAGGATTTGACCTGGCACTGAAAAACGGTTCAGCGGTGCATCTCTTTGGTCTGGTTTCCGATGGCTGCGTGCACTCCTCAATGGTTCATCTCAAGGCCTTAATCAGAATGGCCAAAGATCGCGGTATCAAAAAATTGTATCTGCATGCCTTCATGGATGGCCGCGATACTCCGCCGCATTCAGGAACTGGTTATATGAAGGAGATGGTCGACTACTTCAAAGAGACTGGTCTGGGCAAAGTAGCGACGGTAATGGGGCGTTATTACGGGATGGATCGCGACAAGCGCTGGGAGCGAACCGAAAAAGCATATCAGGCCATCGTCAACAGGGAAGGGCGGCATCATAAAGACCCGGTAGCCGCGATCGAGCAGTCATACAAAGAAGAAGTGACTGACGAATTTATTATCCCGGTGGTAATTGATTCGGACGGTGAAAATGAAGGGAAACTCCGGGACGGCGATATTGCCCTCTTTTTCAATTTCAGAGCAGATCGGGTTCGCCAATTATCATATCTTTTCACCGGGCATGCCGCCAAAGATTTCCCGCATCCGAATAATCCGAATATTTGCCTGATAACAATGACTAATTATGATGCCGAATTAAAAGAGGCCCATGTGGCCTTCCCGCCGATTCGTCTTCAGAATATCTTCGGCGAAATTCTGGCCTGTGAAGGAATGAGGCAACTTCGCATAGCGGAGACCGAAAAATACGCCCACGTGACATACTTCTTCAACGGCGGGGTGGAGGAGCCCTTCGAAAATGAAGACCGGGCGCTGATTCCTTCGCCGAAAGTGGCGACATACGATCTCAAGCCGGAAATGTCCTCGGTCGAAGTCGCCGATGAGACCGTCCGCAGGATTCTTTCGAAAAAATATGATGTCATCGTATTGAATTTTGCCAACTGCGACATGGTGGGGCATACCGGGATTTTCGAAGCAGCCGTAAAGGCGGTCGAGGCGGTTGATAATGGTTTGGGAAAAATCATTAAGGCGGTGGAAGAGGTCGGGGGGCAGGCGATAATAACCGCCGACCACGGCAATTCGGAACAAATGTGGGACCCGGAAACTAATGGTCCTTTTACGGCTCATACTACCAACCCCGTCCCGTTCATTTTTTATGACAGCACCGGCCGGGGCAGCAAAGTGCGTTTACGCCAGGGCGGCATTCTGGCGGACCTGGCGCCGACAATCATGCAATATTTAAATATAAAGCAGCCGGCCGAGATGACTGGTCGGTCGATGTTTGTTTCAGGTGAAGTTCCAGCTTTCAGGAATTAAGAGTTTTTTCTGGCCCAAGGATTCATCGCTCCGCCTTCGCAGGGCGGAACTGACTTTCTGGGCTTTTATGCTTTCAGTCGCATATTTGCCCTTACCGCTGGGTTTTCTGGGCTGGTTTTCCATGGCCCGGCCGATTGCAATCATCGTAAATCTTGACAACAAGTCAGCTTTCCGGGCGGCCTATTTTTATTCCTTCATGTCCAATCTTTTCCAGTTGTACTGGGTGGCGGTGGTGACTCCTCCTGGAATGGTCGCCGCCATTTTTATTATGTCTCTCTATCCGGCCGTAATCCTCTTGATTTTTAAAATACTGTACTCAAAGCGGAAATTGGCCGGCCTCATCATACTGCCTTTCTTATGGGTGGGGATGGAGTATTTTCGGAGTTTGAGTGAATTTGCCTTTCCCTGGACCGACCTTGCCTACAGCCAGGGGTACTACCTGACCATGATACAGATAGTCTCTGTCATCGGGAGTTATGGGCTGTCATTTATTTTGATTGTCCTGAATATGTTAATATGGCAGGCCGGAGTGCGCACATATCTTCCGGAGACAAGAATCAAATGCTTCAGCATTTTCCTGGCGTTGCTTCTGGCTCTATATGCCTATGGCTGGATTGTCTTCACGCCTTTTGTGATCAGGGGAGATTACTGTGTTTCGCTCCTGCAGGGAAATGTCGATTTGAATACCAAATGGAGAGCCGAAACCAGAGATTATAATTTTGATCTTTACGACTCACTGGCGACCATCGCCGGCGAAGAATCGGCCGATTTGATAGTCTGGCCGGAAACCGCCGCGCCATGTTACCCGCGGCATGAAGCGCATTACGGTATGCTGCTCGGGAAAACGGCGATTAAAAGCGGAGCCACCAATTTAATAGGCGCTCTCGATGTTGAGTTTTATGGTGAGCGGAGAAAAACATATAACGCAGCTTTTCAATATCTGCCGAACGGGGCATTGAATAATGTTTATCACAAGATGAAGTTGGTGCCATTTTCCGAGCATTCACCTTACCAGGATCAGTTTCCTTTGCTTTCAAGGGAATTTCTGGAGAAATATGTGCGAGCTATCAGGACACATGATGTTCAATGGTGGTCCGATTTTTATCCCGGCGATTCCATTCAAATTTTCCGTACCGATAAGGCGGATTATGCTGTTTTGATCTGCTATGAATCGGCCTTCCCAGGATTTGTGCGTGACGCCATTAACAAAGGGGCCGAATTCCTGGTCAATATCACCAACGATACCTGGTTCGGACGCTCGCCGGGCCCCTATCAGCATCTGCGCTTTGCGGTTTTTCGGGCTGTGGAAAACCGGATCTGGATTGCCCGGTGCGCCAATTCCGGGATATCGGCGCTGATCGATCCATACGGCCGCGAAACGGAAAGGGCCGGTTTATATGTGCAGAAAGTCCTAACCGGCAATATCAGACCACTTGACAGCTTGTCGACATTTACAAGGATTGGTCCGGTAGTCGGACAGATTTCCTTTTTCATTTTATGCCTGACCATCGTTTTTATGCCGGCAATGTGGATTTACCGCAGGTTTACGGGACATTTACCGCAAAAACGCGCCGATAATTAAATATTTTCCATTGATTGAATTTGAGGTCGTTATTCGTTATATTTGTATAATAATGAAATTACTTATGAAATTGCGTTTTATTCTATTACTGGTCGGCCTGAATCTGGCCCTGATTACGGTCGCTGCGGGGCAGGAGTGGCTGTCCTACTCGTCCACATCGACAGTCAGATACATGGCATATTTTGATGATTCGCTGCAGGTAGTCACCTCCGGCGGCTGGCTCAGAGTTGACCGTGCAACAGGCGGCATGCGCAAAATAACCAATGATGATGGTCTTGGGACTAATGATCTCAATTATATCCTGAAAGATACTTCCGATGCTGTCTGGCTGGCGGGTTATGGGCGTCTTATCAGGGTTAAAAATGACATAACGACACCTTTTCTCCTTTTTGATACGGATAATAATTTGATGACGCTTTATTGCGCCGCCGATGATAACAATCAGCTATGGATTGGCACCTCGGGCGGATTGGCGCTATTCTCGAAAAATATCGACGGTGGCCAGTTTGAGGATTTTTATTATCGCTTCGATGATCTGGACCCCGAGCCGACCGTCTCGGACATTTTTACAAGGAATGATTCGATCTGGCTGGCGACCTCGGAGGGGCTTGCTTTCGCCGATAAGAGCAACCCGGATTTGTTGAAATCTTATGCCAGCTGGAAAGCGATAAAACCCTCGTTGCTGACATCATCAGCTCTGGATTCGGTATCGTCGCTGGCGTTTTTCAATCAGAACCTGTATCTCGGGACGCCGAGCGGGCTGTATCGACTTGATATAAATGACACGGATACTTCACTCATTGGAATTGCTCTGCTGGATGGAAAACGAATCAGGCATATAATGCCGCAAAATGATTCTCTCTTTGTTTATACCAGCAGCGGTGTTTTTGTTTATGACCGTTCGACCTGGGCGACCGTGTCGATAACCGGAATCGCCGATAATAATCTCAGTTCCGGGCTGATAATCGATGGTTTTTATTGGGTTGGAAGCCTCTCGTCAGGACTTTATTATAAGACAGGGACATTGTTCGAGAAATTCGCCGATGGCGGATTGCCGGCTAATAACGTTTCGGCTCTTATTGCTGATCTACAGGGTAATGTAATCGGTGGATTCGGAAAGCATGGGTTGTCCGTGTTTAGTGACGAACAATGGAATGTGCTTGATTTCAATCGCAGTCGTGACGGAGTAATGGATCTGCTTCTGGACGATAGTGGGAATATCTGGGTGGCCACATGGGGCGACGGAGTCAGCAGTATCAGGGCGAATACCACGATTACTTTTAAAGAAGATAACTCGACATTGCGAGGGGTTTCGGAGGCGCCTGCATATATAGCCGTAAGTTGTCTGGCCAGGGCTTCGCATTATATTTTTATGCTTAATTATAACGGCCGCGATGGAAATGCCGTGCGTGTGGTCGATATGAACGACATCACCAAATGGGGCACTATCGGTTTCGATGATGGGATTACCGATCCGCTGTCAATTTCCCTGGCCGCTTATGAAGATGTGATTGTTATCGGAACTCAGGACAAGGGATTGTTCTACTATTACTTTGGCCCTGATCCTTTCAATAAGACGGATGACTCGGTGACGATTCTTCGCGAAAGCAACAGCTGGCTCAGCTCCGATGAAATCCGCACGATTGAATATGACTATGACGGTACTTTATGGGTGGGGACAAAATTTGGTTTGTCGCAATATGATGTAGGTATCGACCGATTTGTCAATGTCGTTCTGCCTGCCGGCTTTGGTCCCGATGTGACGCATCTGGAATTCGACCGCAGAGGGAATATCTGGATTGGTTCTACAAACGGTCTGGCAAGGTTTGGCGCCGGAACGGGTAATATTGATCTATATACAAGCCTTAATTCGGGGCTTTTGGATGATTATATAACGGCGCTTGCCGTAAATCCTGAAACCAATGATCTCTGGGTGGGAACGCCGTTTGGTATATCCAGGCTGGAATCGACAATCGGCCCCCCGACCGACAATATCAGCGATGTCATCGCCTTCCCGAATCCATTCATCATTCGTGATGGTGGGGAGTTCCTTTCATTCAACTATGATGGCAACGCTGTCGTCCGGATATACACCGTCAGCGGCGAGCTGGTCAGAGAGACAGATATAAATCTGCCGTGGGATGGAAAAAATCAGCAGGGGGAGGCGGTAGCACCGGGAGTCTATCTTTTTCTCCTTACCGCCGAAGATGGCTCGGTAGGGCGAGGCAAAATCCTGTTAGTCAGACAATAATGTCACTGAAAGAATTTTCATCGGACAATCTTCCCAGGGATGAATGGTCCCGATTAACAGGCAATTGTATCTATGTTTCTCCCGAATTCGCTTCGGTATGGCGGACAGCGGGAGGCCGTGAAATATTCCTGGTTCTGGAATCGGACGGCGTGATGCAGGCCGGAATAGCGGGTGTAATTTTCGGGAAAAAGTTCTTACGCCGCTGCCAATCAATGCCGGATGGTCTGCCTGGTGGAGTATTTTTTTCAAGTGAGTGCGGCGAAGAACAGAGACTGGAATTTTGCAGGCTGTTCGAATCATGGTTAAAATCCAACAGGTTCTTAAGAGCCGATATCAACAAACCGTCCTTTGAGACAGGGCTTAATTTTTTCGACAGGCACGAAGGCGAGACACATATTATTGATTTGAGCCATGAGACCTATGTGCCGCCAAGACGTGAAGTCAGAAAGCAGATCCGAGCGGCCAAACGGCGTGAGGCGCGGGTCACCATGCTCAATGATGAAAAATATCTTAAGCGTTTTTATGAACTGGTGATCGAGACCGAACACCGTCATAATCAGGAACCACGCTATTCACCGGAATTCTTCTCCCGTCTTCTGAAAATATCAATGCACGATGATCGAATTTTGTGGTTCATCGCTCTGGTAGATGAAAAGATTATCGGTTATCATATCTGTTTCGTGGATAAAACTCAATTGATGACATGGCAGTTCTATTCTGACAAACATTTCACTCGTTTGAAACCGGGATATCTATTGCTTGATTACATAATAAATTATGCCCTGGAACATAATATCAAGTCTGTCAATATGGGTTCATCACCCCCTGACGCCGAATCGCTTGTTGATTTCAAGGAACGATGGGGCGGCCGGAAAAAGACATTTTCATATTATACATATTTCAGCACAATCGGGAGACTTCTTTATCGGTGGAGGTCGCGATGAAGGTGCTGCTTCTGGCCGACGGACGCTCGGTGCATACCATCCGGTATCAGGCGGAACTGAAGGCTCAGGGTGCTAAAGTCACTCTGGCTTCACTTGAACGAGGCGACACCGTCGATATTCAATTGAAGAAAAAATCGGTCAGCAACAGCCTTAATTATTTTTTCGTTAACCGCGAGATAAAGGAACTCGTCAGAAAGGTTAATCCCGATATTGTCAATCCGCACTTTGCATCCGGTTACGGTTTCTCGACTGCAGTTTCCAAAGTCTGGCGAAGCAAGCCGGTTCTCTTGCACTGCCTTGGATCGGACATACTGGTATCCCCGAAAAAATCAATTGCGCATAAGCGAAAAGTAATTCTGGCTCTCTCACGGTCTTCACATATTTTGGTCGATTCAAAATACCTGGCCAATGCCATTCTGAAATTGTATAAAGCCGAATCCATTGACATCATTCCATGGGGAGTGGAACCGGCAATACTTGATATTTTTCAGAAGAAGATTAGAGAATCAGTATCATGGAATAAGCCATTAAAAGTATTGGTGCCGCGCCCTCACAATCCGGTTTATAATAACGAGTTTATTGTCGAGTCCTTAAAGGAACT
This sequence comes from Candidatus Zixiibacteriota bacterium, assembly GCA_040752235.1. GTDB lineage: Bacteria > Zixibacteria > MSB-5A5 > GN15 > PGXB01 > PGXB01. The sequence continues at coordinate 7,462 of JBFMFJ010000151.1, forward strand.
AATCAACATTCGGGAAATAGCCCTGTGGTTTCCGAATTGGGGCGATGATCTTGATGATTTCAAAAGTAAGGCAAAAAGAATCTGTCCTGACGGACTGATAACTTATTACAATTTCCTAACGCGTGATAATTACATCGAGTTTCTGAAACAGTTTGATTTTTATTTATCGGCCTCGAAATCGGACTCCTCGCCCGCTTCGCTGATAGAGGCCATGGCCGCGGGCATATTCCCGGTTGTTGCAGACATCCCGGGTGTAAGAGAATGGCTTGACGGCAACAATGGCGCCTTATATCCGCCTGATGACAGGGATGCCCTTAAGAAAATTATCGCCGAATTGACAGCCTGCAAAACGACCGATATGGCACAGATTTTGAATGTCAATCATGAGCGTGTTAAGAGATCGGCACTTTTTCCGCAAAATATCAAAGAAACAATTGGAATTATGGAGCGGTTGATCACGCGTGGCGTCTAAACGAAAAATTCTATTACTTTCGTACTACTTTCCGCCGCTTGGTATGGGCGGAGTGGGAAGAGCCTATGCACTTTTTCAGCAGTTGCCAAAATACGGTTATGATGTCGCCGTGTTGACCGTCAAAGATATTTCATATCATGAATACGACTACTCGCGATTGAATCCTGATGATGTGTCGAAGATATTCAGATCCGATTCGTATGATCCTTCAAGGGTTTTGCATTTATTCGGGATTAAGAAAAGCGGCCTGTCCGGCAGCGGGATTTCAACAGTGCCGTTTTGTTATTATCCTGATTCAAAACGTGGTTGGGTCGGGCCGGCTTTTCGGATGGCTAAAAAGCTTCTCGCCTTCGGCGATTTTGATGCAATCATTACGACATC
>JBFMFJ010000152.1:0-8289 GCA_040752235.1 Candidatus Zixiibacteriota bacterium
TCCACTAATCTGCCGCTCTTTTCCGGCCCGTATGCCATCTATAATCCGATCAATCTGGCCGGCGGTATCGCTCTTGTACTATGCGGCGACTGCGACAACAGCGGGTCGGTGAATATTCTGGATGTGACATATCTGGTTGGGTATCTATATAAGGGCGGTCCGGCGCCCAATCCGCCGATTATCGGCGACACCGACGGAAGCGGCGCCTTGAATATCCTCGATGTGACCTTTCTTATCAGCTACTTATATAAAGGTGGCCCTCAGCCGCGATGCTGAAATTTCGACGGCCACTATGTTGCCTTTCGTCCCTCGCGGCGGTTGCCCCTGCAACCGCCGTGTTTTTTATTAGGTGATGCCATATGAATTGTCATTGCGAGCGGAGAGTTGCACCGAACGGTGCAGATCGAAGCGCGGCAATCTCGCGGCTTCTTGCATAAAGGTCGTCCTGGCGAAAAAAGCAACGAGATTGCCACGTCGCTTCACCGGACCCATCGGCCCGGCTTCGCTCCTCGCAATGACTGATGATATTCCTTGTAGGGCAGGATCCGATATTCCGTCTCCGACGGAATGAGCGATCCTGCCTATTTTATTCACACATTAATAGGCAGGATCACTTGCCTCCCGACAAGGTCGGGAGCCTGTGGATCCTGCCCATCTGATTTTGCTGCATTTATAAATTTCATTGTAGGGGCCGGTCTTGCACCGGCCCTTTTTTAATATGCGCGGGCGACCACAAGGGTCGCCCCTACAACAATGAATGAAATGAAGGATATCAGTATTCACAAAAACATTCCCCATAAAAAAATCCCGCATACGCGGGATTTTAAATTCTATCAATTAACTGCGTCAAATCACGCTGTTTTCTTCTTCGTTTTGCGGATTAGTTTCGGGTCGCCGGCCCGGGTGACGACTTCGGGAGTTATAACGATTTCCTCGACATCATCTTCGGACGGCATATCGAACATGATGTTGAGCATCGCCTTTTCGAAAATCGAGCGCAAAGCGCGGGCGCCGGTTTTTTTGCGTTCGGCAATGGCAACCGCTTCCCAAAGCGCTTCCGTCTCGAACGAGAGTTTGATACCTTCCATCTCGAACAGCCGCTGATACTGCCGCGTGATGGCGTTTTTCGGTTCGGTCAGGATGGTGAACAGAGCGTTGCGGTCGAGCGGCCGAAGCGGCGCAACCACCGGCAGACGACCGATCATCTCCGGAATCAAACCGAACTGCAGCAGATCCTCCGGCTCGATGAATTCCAGAATCTCGGGCGATTTCTCGGAAATATTGAGATTCTCGGCATCGAATCCGACCTGCTTCTTCCCTACCCGGCGCGCGACAATCTTATCGAGCCCTTCGAAAGCCCCGCCGCAGATGAACAGGATGTTGGTCGTGTCGATCGGAACAAATGACTGCTCAGGATGCTTGCGGCCGCCTTTGGGCGGAATATTGGCGATGGTCCCTTCGAGAATTTTCAGCAGCCCCTGCTGAACTCCCTCGCCGGAGACGTCGCGCGTGATCGACGGATTCCCTTCGGTGCGGGCGATCTTATCGAGCTCATCGATATAGATAATCCCGCGTTCGGTCAGAGTCTGGTTGTAGTTCGAAGCCTGGTACAACCGCACCAGGATATTCTCGACATCCTCGCCGACATAACCGGCCTCGGTAAGAACCGTGGCATCGGCAATGCTGAACGGCACTTTCAAGAATTTAGCCAGAGTGCGCGCAATCAGGGTCTTGCCGGTTCCGGTCGGGCCGACCAGCAGGATGTTGGATTTCTCCAGCTCGGCGATATCGCCGGACTCATCCTTCTTTTCGGCCAGAGCATTGATCCGCTTGTAATGATTGTACACCGCCACCGCCACGGTTTTCTTGGCTTCTTCCTGCCCGATAACGTACTTATCGAGAAAGTCCTTGATCTCGGACGGGCGCGGCAGTTCGAAAGTAGCCGCGACCTCATCACGCATCGGCGAAGAAACCAGGATATCATGGCAGAGCGTCACGCAGTCATTGCAGATAAATGCTTCATAACCGGCGAAAAGCCTTTTGACTTTCGATGCCGGCTTGCCGCAAAAGTTGCAACGGTGCGCGGTTCCGCCCCCGTTGGAAGTCCTGTTTTGTTCTTTATCGGTCAATTATACCCCGCGTTACTTTTTCTCTTTACGTTTGAATTCGTAGATCTTGTCGATCAGGCCGTAGTCTTTGGCCTCGCCCGCCGACATGAAATAATTGCGGTCGGTATCCTTCTCGATTCTTTCCAGCGGCTGTCCGGTGTGGTGCACCAGCAGCTTATTGAGACGTTTTTTGGTATCGATAAATTCCTTGGTCATGATTTCGATATCGGAAACCTGTCCCTGGGCTCCGGCCGACGGTTGATGAATCATAATTCTCGAATTGGGAAGCGCCGCGCGCTTGCCTTTGGTGCCGGCCGCAAGAAGGAACGAACCCATCGAGGCCGCCAGTCCCATACATGTCGTGGCAATATCCGGCTTGATAAATTGCATGGTGTCATAGATAGCCATGCCGGCCGTGACCGATCCGCCCGGTGAATTGATGTAAATGAAAATATCCTTCTCCGGATCTTCCGCCTCAAGAAACAGCAATTGAGCTATTACCAGGTTGGCGACATTGTCATCAATCGGCGAACCGATAAAAATAATCCGGTCCTTCAACAGGCGCGAATAAATATCATAGGCGCGTTCGCCGCGACCGGTCTGTTCGACCACCATCGGTATTAAAGTCATTTATAATTCCTCCGTGATGTTGTTTTCACTCTCCTGAGCCGCCTCGGCTTTGCCATCTTCCTTCTTCTGCTCATTTGATTCGGAGCCGGCGGTAATTTTAACATCGGTGATGTCTTTCACATATTCGGCTTTTGACAGAATATGGTCAATCACTTTGTCTTCCAGAAGATTATCGCGAACCTCCGGGAGCTTTCCGGACTGAGCCAGCATCTGCTTCGCCTTGTCAACTTCCATTTTGTAATTTTCCGCAAAGCTCTTAATCCAGTTTTCGGTATCGGAGGGGAAAACTTCAATCTTTTCAAGCTCGGCCAGCTTATCCATCAGCAAATTCCACCTGATCGAATCCTCGGCAATCGTTCGGTACTGCACCTGGACCGCCTTCTCCTCAAAAGGCTCATTGCGCTTTTTCATATCCTCCATAATCGATTCCAGGTACTTTTCGATCATCGCCCCCGGGATAGGAATCTTGTTCCTCTCCACTACCTGCCGGCGCACTTCGCCTCTTTCCCACTGCCGGTGATCCATTTCCTTCTGCTTTTTGAGATCGCCGCGGATTTTGAGCCGCATTTCAAGCATCGTTTCCGATTCGCCGTGAGCCTTGGCAAAAGCGTCATTGGCCTCGGGGAGAATCTTTTCTTTCACTTCCTTGATCTTGCACAGATATTTAATCGATTTTCCGGCCAGTCTGGTATTGGAGAAATCCTCGGGATAATTTACCCGGACCTCGCGCTCATCACCGACTTTGGCGCCGTCGAGCGTCTCCCTAAATTCCTTTACGGTCACTTCGCTGGATAGGTCCAGTTCTATATCATCGAATTTATCGGTCTCCAGCAGCTTGGCGGGATCATCCATTACAGTAAGATCAAGCACCAGTATGTCATTCTTTGTCGCGGCGCGATCAATCTTCTTGATATCGGCCTTTTTCTTGCGCAGATATTCGACGACCGCGTCAACCTCGGCGTCGCGGACTTCTATTTCTTCCTTGGGCAGGACGATTTTTTCAAAATCGATTTTTTCGATTTCCGGCATCACTTCCAGTTTGGCGATATATTTAAGCGGGCTGCCTTCATGGATGTCCATATCGGAGAAATCCGGAGCTGAGGCCACCTTAAGCTTATGTTCTCTAACGACTTGAGGGTAGCTTTTGCCAACCAGGTCCTGAAGCACCTCACCCCTGATCAGGTCATAGAACTTCGATTTGATGACAGACATCGGCACTTTGCCCGGACGAAAACCTTTTATTTTGGCTTCTTTCTGATATTTCTTATACTGCTCAGAAAAGGCCGCATCGACCATATCAGCAGGAATTTCCACCTCTATTTCGCGAACAAGTCCGTCGGAGGATTTAATCTCGGATTTCAATTTTATTAGCTCCTTTCAACTCAATTAGCCATATTTTTATCTGCGAAAGGGGGGACTCGAACCCCCACCCGGTAAAGGACTGGATCCTAAATCCAGCGCGTCTACCAGTTCCGCCACTTTCGCATCAGGAACAGGAATATAGGTTTTTTGGTTCCACAAGTCAAGAAATTGGGGAGAACCCCATCCCTGTTGTATTGACGAATACACTGGCTTCAATATTGTATATATCACATTTATGGCGACATAATGTATTAATTGACAATAAGCCTCAAACGGTATAATTTTTCACAATGGATGAAAAAACCTACCTCGGCATTGATTTCGGATTGAAGCGAATCGGGATCGCCAAATCCGACCCGACCGGACTGATCGCCTCGGCGTATAAAACTATAACATATAATTCGATAAAAAAGGCGGTCGAGGAAATCGCTAATGACATAAAAGAACTCGCCGTTACCGGTGTCGTTATTGGTTATCCGGTTGCTCCCGACGGCGGCACCAGGGGTGAGCGCTGCAAAATGGTGGATGACTTCATCGCCCGGCTTGAAAAATTATATTCCGGGCCGATTTATAAATATGACGAGCGGTTTTCATCGGCTGAGGCCGAGGATATAATTCACAAACACGGCAAAAAAATCGGCCGCAACAAGGGGCGGGTTGACCGGATGGCGGCGGCCCTGATATTACAGAGATTTCTGGATGAGCGATAGGAAACCGCATAAACCGAGGATACGACTTCATGAATATTTTCTATATGCCATCGCCACGATCATTACACTTATCCTGGGAGTGCCGGTAATTATCATGAAGTTCTTTTCTTTCCTGATCGGCTCATTGGGGGCCCCGCTGAAATCGGTGAAAAATTTCTTCGGATTTCTTCTGATTCTGCTTATAGCCGGCGGCGGACTACTGGCCTTTGAAATATTTGTCCCTTACGATATTGGTCCCGAAATCAAATCTGTTATGGTCGCTGAAGACGAGAGTTTTACCCGGGTTATGACTGATTTACAGGATGAGAATATCATAAAGGGGCGTTATCTTTTTAAGATATTATCGATTGTGACAAAAACGGACAAAATGATGGCGCCGGGGCGATATGATTTTTCGGGGAAAATATCTCTTTATGGTATCATGCAGAAATTCAGAAGACATGACATCGCTACCGCAATGATAACCATTCCTGAAGGCCTGAACATTTTTAAGACAGCAGGAATCATCAGTCGAAATCTGGGGGTGGATTCCGCCGTTATCGTGGCCAGGGCTTTGGACACAAATTACACGCAATCCCGGTTCGGGGTGGACGGTCTCGAAGGATACATATTTCCGGAGACATATCGAATATGGTACGGCATTCAGATCGACGAAATTCTCAAGATGTTTGTCGATGAATTCAATAGAAAAACTACCGATCTGTTCGACAATCTTCCCGAAAATATAAATTCCAAAAATGACGTGATGGCGCTGGCCTCGATCATCGAGGCCGAGGCGATGTATGATGACGAGAAGCCGGTTATCTCATCGGTATATCACAACCGCCTGAAAAACAAAATGCTTCTTCAGGCCGACCCGACCGTAATTTATGCCCTGGGCGGACTCGATCGCCCGCTATATTATCGTGATCTTAAATTTGATTCACCATATAATACATACATGTATAGAGGTCTTCCGCCCGGCCCTATCAATTCGCCCGGGCTGGCTTCCATCAAAGCGGCGCTTAATCCTGATGATACCGAATTCCTGTACTTCGTGGCCGACCTTAATGGGCGCCACATATTTTCAAGCACTCTTCAGGAGCATAATCGGGCTAAAAACAGGATTAAACGGGAAAAGAAGGAAAACGGCGCCGGCTAGACCCGAAGGCGGCTGATTTCGCGTTCAATGGATCGGCCGAATCGCTCCAGAACGGCGTCAAGAGCACCATCCCGGAAAAGAGTGAAAGCATACAGGGCCGGTGATGTCAGGCAAATCAATCCGCGTACGTTACCGTCACTTTTAACGGGGCAGATGGCAATGGAACCGGGATTATCATCGAGCAGCAGTTTTCTCTCGATGAAATTTCCGGCGAATTGATGCGGATAGTTTTCAGTATATATTGCCCTGCTATTGAACACTTGATACAATATCGAATCCTGTCGGGGAAGCGTCAGGGCTAGGCCGATTCGTGAATCCTGCGGTCCCTTCATGGCAATGACTTTCAGCTGATTATCCTTATCCGAATTGACAATCAGAATTGAACGTGAAAGTGAGAAGAATTTATTGAGTTTTTTGGTCAGGCTGAAAAAGATATCATAGATATTTTTGTTATTGCGGAACAGTGAACTGAGCGACCGAAGAAAAATGTCACTCATTCGATTCCTGACTGCGCTCTCCGGATTATCCGGTACTGGAATCATCAGCCCGGCAAAATCCCCGGGGGGAGATTCTATCCTGATATCATCTATATCACTCTTGTTCGACATCGGCATATTCACCGGCTTTGGCGATATTGTATTTTTTTATCTTCCGCCATAGGGTGGTTCTCCCTATGCCGAGTCTCGCGGCCGTTCTGGTCAGATTCCAGTCATTGGCATGAAGCATAGTCTCGATGCGGTGTTTGAGACTTTCCTCCAGTGTCCCGGTTTCAGCAATCGATTCCCTTCGCAGAATAATCGGGGGATGCATTTTGGAGGAGGTTATAAAGACAATGTCACGGTCGTTAATCTCACGGGTCTGCGACAGGGCCATTGCTCGTTTAAGCGTATTTTCCAACTCCCGTACATTACCGGGCCATGTATGCGACAGTAATTTTTCCATCGCCTTCGTCGTGATGGCAAATCCATCTTTTTGCTCCGTACTCTCTCTCTTAAGAAAATGCTCGACAAGAACCGGGATATCGTCAATCCGCTGTCTTAATGGTGGAATATTCAGAGGAAGAACATTCAGGCGATAAAAAAGGTCTTCCCTGAATGTTCCTTTTTCCACCATATCGGCCAGGTCGCGATTTGTTGCGGCGATAACCCGGACATCGATTTTCTTCGATATCGAGGAGCCGACCGGCCGGATTTCGGATTCCTGAAGGACTCTCAGAATTTTCGCCTGCAGTGTCATTGGCATATCGCCCACTTCATCAAGGAAAATGGTTCCGCCGCCACCCTCCTCGAACAGACCCTTGCGATCGGCATGAGCCGATGTAAATGAGCCTCTGACATGTCCGAACAGTTCTGATTCAAGAAGATTTTCGGGAATAGAAGTGCATTCGATGGGAATAAAGCGCTTTCGGCGGCGTCCCGAATGGTAATGAATGGCCTTGGCCAGCAGTTCTTTCCCCGTTCCGGATTCTCCCGATATCAGGATAACTATATCGGTGGTGGCAACGCGCGAGGCCATATTTTTCAGGTGCCTCATGGCATCGGATATCCCTATAAGGCTGTCAAAACCATAATTCCAGGCGATTTGCTCGCGAAGGGCCGAAAGTTCTTCCTTTATATTTTTATGCTCCAGCGCCTTTTCGACTGTAATCAGAAGCTCTTCATTGCGAAACGGTTTGGAAATGTAATCGTACGCTCCGTGCCGCATGGCCGTGACCGCATTTTCGATGGATCCAAATGCAGTCTGGATAATAATCGTGATTTCCGGTGATTGACTTTTGGTCCTTGCCAATAAATCCAGCCCGCTCCCGTCAGCCATCTTCAGGTCGCTTATTACCAGATCAATCCTGTGTTTCTTTAATATATCGCAGGCCGACTCAACGCCGTCGGCGGTCAAAACGACATAGTTATTCTTCTTCAGGACAATTTCGACAGACCCTCTGAACTCGATATCATCATCGACGAGAAGAATAGTGGCAATGTCAGCGGTCTTACTCATCTTAAACAGTCTTGGTCCTTATCGGAAATGACATCGTCGCTTTGAAAACGCGATCGGGGTTGGTTTCGATCGTCAGTTCTCCCTCATGCTCGGCTATGATTCTTTCAGCGATCGTCAAGCCCATTCCGGCATGCCCCGATTTCCATGAAATAAACGGCCTGATCGGATCAGGAGCCGCTACTGCGGTGCTGATTCGAGCCTCGGGAGTCAAATCATTTTGAATACAAACCGATACATCCTTGCTGCCCATCAATGTCATCACGGAAATTTCGCCCGACGGTGGACAGGCCTCCAGGGCATTTGCGATCAATTCCTCAATGGCCGCTTTAAGTTGCTTTATGTC
>JBFMFJ010000153.1:0-8104 GCA_040752235.1 Candidatus Zixiibacteriota bacterium
CAACATGATCGAGGAATCGATTGCCAACGCCACCAACGGTGTCAGCATTTCGGATGAAGTCGCCACGACGCTTCATGAAATCGCCGGCAATTCCAACAAAGTGGACAGCCTGGTGGCCGAGATTACCGCGGCCAGTTCCGAGCAGGCTCAGGGCATCGAGCAGATTAACGCCGCCGTGACCCAGCTCAACAGCGCCACGGAGCAAAACGCGGCCAACGCGGAAGAATTCGCCAGCGCCTCGCAGGAATTGAATGGCATGGCGGAGGAACTGCGCCGTATTACATCAGCATTCACTTTCATGGATGGCTATGAGATAGCCGCCGAGCACAAAACCAGACCGGCGCACAGTAATGTCCTGAATCGCAAACAGACGGGCGCCAGGAATGAAGAGCACCATTCCAAGGCCACGAAGAAGGAGACTGCCGAGGATATTATCCCTCTTGAGAAAGAGCCGGTCCTGGATTTTTGATTCGGTGACATATAATAGAACGATGGCATGCTCCCCATCGAGCATGCCATCACTAATTATAGACAGTCGCGGCACGGGCAGGGCTTCAGTTCTACAACGACCGAAGGGGGTGCACAAACCGATGGAACAAAATACAGATAAAGCAGTTGAGGTCGGCAGATCGGAGATCAGAGTGACCGATAATAAGTTATCCGTCCTGCTGAATTGCAGCGCCGCCTTTGCCGCAGAGCCGAATGCCGTGGAAACAATCCGGAGATATTGTACAGATATGGGCCTTACGTGCCCCATTGATATCGAAACTCTCGATGCCAGATTCAAGGAAGCTGCCCTGGCCGGCCAGGATATAATCGATCTGCCGGTGGGGCGGGGCCGGGCGCCGGTGGCGCCGCAAAACGAGAAATTGATCTGGTCGAGAGATTACACAGCCAAGGGCTGCTATATCGATCCGGTGACAAAGATGGTTGATTACCGCAGAAAGACCACTTCATCCGAAGTCGAAGAAGGCGAAATCCTCGTCAAAATAAAGCCGGGAATTCCCGGCAGTGATGGTCTTGATGTTTATGGGAAAACCATTCCGGTACCCAAACCCAAAAAGGCCGGATTAAAATGCGGTTCGAATGTGGTCTGGGATGAGAAGGCCGGGGGATTTTGTGCAAAAATTCCGGGGCGCGTCAGGCTGGTCGGTGCCACCCTTCATGTCGACAATGTCATGCATGTTAACGGTGATGTCGATTCCGAAAGCGGCAATATATCTCACCGCGGACATGTGCACATCAGGAACAATGTCACCACCGACTTCGAGGTAAAAGCCACGGGGAACATCGAGATCGGCGGAGTCCTGAATGCGGCCGACGTTATCTGCGAGGGAGACCTGGTGGTCTGGGGCGGTATCAACGGAAATCTGAAACGAAGCATTAAAATCAAGGGTGAAATCCGGACGAAATATATAGACAAAGCCCTGATCATATCACAGGGGCCAATAACAGCCGACAGGGAAATAGTGCAGTCGCATATCTCCACCAGAGGTTGCATCAGATGCGAAGGGAAGATAATCGGCGGCAATATAAGTGCCACCAAAGGCATACTGGTCGGCCAGGCCGGAGCGTCAATCGGAACCAAAACGTTTCTCGAGACGGGCAGCGACCCGCAGTTGGAAAAACGGCTCGAGGACGCAAAAAAGTCGGCGGCGGAAAGCAGCAAGCTTAAGGATGAACTTTCTGCGAAGCTTCGTCAGTTGAGACAGCTGGGGAAAACGCTGACGAACGAACAACGGGAATCGATGACTGAGATCCAGTTTCAGCTCGAAGAGTGCGAGAACGAAGGCCCCAGGCTTGTGGAAGAAATACAAAAATTGCAGGAGGCATTGACAGGCGAGAAAAACGCCGTCATAAGGATTATCAAGGCGGCGTATCCCGGAACAATATTGAAAATTTATAATCGCCAGTTTGAGGTGCATGATATTATTCCCGGGCCGGTGGAGGCGGTATTCGACGCGGAGGCGGATAATATCATTATAAGAAAATACAGGTTATAAAGTGGAGAATCCCAAATGCAAGTAGAAATCATCAGCCAATTCACGCTTTCGGTCTCGGAAGTGTTTGAGAACATGCTGGCCTGCTCGGTGCAACTGAGTCAGGACAAAAGTCAGGAAACAGAAAGCGGGGGACCCGAGGTAATAGGAGTCATCGGATTATCGGGGACGGCTCAGGCAGTTATTGCGGTTCGATTTTCTCCTGAGGCTGCCAGGAACGCAGTAGGGCGCATGGTCGGTTGCACGTTCGAAAGCGTTGATGATTCCGTGACTGATGGTGTCGGCGAACTCATAAACATGATAGTCGGTAATGCCAAGGTCAAGCTGGAATCGCACTCGCTGACCATGGGTCTTCCCTCGGTTTTCCTTGGAAGTCTCTGCAAGGTAAACACGCCGCCCCGGGTAAACTGGGTCGATCTTCCTTTTACCTGCGAATTGGGTAGTTTCAATCTGGCCATAGCATTCAGAGCCATTGCACCAAACGAAAAGGAGGCCAATCGTGTCAATTCTTATAGTAGATGATTCGCAGATTATGCGCAAAATTATGGCGCAGGCGATCAAAAAGGTCGGGAATTTCGATGTTGTTGAAGCCGCCGACGGACAGGAGGGAGTCGAAACATTATTGAAGGATTCGACCATCGAACTGGTGCTGATGGACTGGAATATGCCGGTCATGACAGGCATTGAAGCACTCAAAAAGATCCGGATGAACCAAAAATCCATTCCGGTAATAATGGTGACCACCGAAGCCGAAAAGGAACGTGTTCTGGAGGCAATCAAATCGGGAGCCAATGATTACCTGGCCAAACCGTTTGGACCCGATGATATCAAGGCGAAACTGAAAAAATTCCTTTTGAAAGTTTAATCTCAATGACAACAACCTGTGTCAATAATTTGACGCAAATCGGCGAATTGAGCGATGTCACTTTCGACCGTCTGAGGAAAATTATTTATTCCCGCAGCGGTATTTCTCTCAATGACGGCAAGGCGGCGCTTATCAAGGCGCGCGTTTCCAAGCGCCTGAGATTATTGAATCTGACCTCGTTTGAGGATTACCTGGATTTTCTGGCAAAGGATTCCTCGGGCGACGAGATGAACCAGCTGCTTGACGCCGTATCGACCAATGTTACCCATTTTTTCCGCGAGGCGCATCATTTCGAATTCCTGAACCGCCTTGCCACATTATGGAAAGAAAATGGGAAAGGCCGGCTGCGGATCTGGTCGAGCGGATGCTCCAGCGGCGAGGAGCCGTACAGCATCGCCATGGAACTGGCTGAGGCGACTGGTTCGATGCACATTAATGCGAAAATACTCGCGACCGATATCGCCTCGAGTGTTCTCAATATTTGCCAAAAGGGAGAATATAAGGCCGACAGAATAGAATCTCTCGCTCCTGTGCTCCGAGCCAGGTATTTCACGGTGTCAAAGGTTGACGGCGAGCATGTTTACACGGTTCGGCCCGAGTTACGTGAACTGGTTATTACCCGCCAGTTCAATCTGGTGCATTTTCCCTATCCGATCCGGCATCAGCTTGATGTCATCTTTTGCAGAAACGTGATGATATATTTCGACAGAGAGACCAAGGCAAAAATAGTCAATGAATTTCATCGGGTCCTTAAGCCGGGCGGCCATTTATTCGTGGGACACGCCGAAAGTCTGCCTGAGGCAAACAAGGCCTTTGTCAGCGCGGGCCCGACAATATACAGGAAAGTATGATAAATGGCAGTGCATATCGTAGGTATATCCGATCTGTATGTATCGAACGACGCCGATGATACAATAAAGACCTTCTCGCTCGGATCGTGCATAGGCGTGGCCGTATATGATCCTGTTGCCGTTGTCGGCGGGTTGCTTCATATCATGCTGCCGCTTTCCGACTCCTCCCCGGATAAAGCCCAGTTGAAGCCGGGCATGTTTGCCGACACGGGACTTAATTTGCTATTAAAGCGACTCCGCCTGAAAGGAGCAGTCAAGGAAAGAATGATTGTAAGTATTGCCGGCGGTTCCACCATGATGGACCAGAGTAATTTCTTCAATATCGGGCAGAGAAACTATGCCGCGATACGAAAGGTTTTGTGGAAAGAGAGTATTTTGATAAAAGCCCAGGATATCGGCGGATCGCTATCCAGAACGATGTGGCTCGAGATGAAAACCGGAAGGGTTATAGTAAAATCTACTAAAGGGGAACTTGAGCTGTGGAAATAAAGGGACAAATAGAGAAAAAGGTATCATGCATACCGGTATTACCCGAGGTGGCGCACCGGTTGATCAGAATTATCAATGATCCCGATTCCTGTGCCAACGATGTTGCCGATGTTATCAAACATGACCCCGCCATAACGGCCAATATTCTTAAAGCCGCGAATTCGGTGTACTGGGGTCATGCCGGGACTATTGACTCACTTTCCAGTGCGGTAATGAGGCTGGGAAGCCGGCGCGTGTTCGAGATTGCCATGGCCTCGGCCATGCGTTCAATTGTGAATCAGCCGGCAAAAGGATATGATATGACCGCCAGGCAGTTGTGGATGCATTCGGCCGCTGTAGCCTCGGTTGCCGGGATGCTTTGCTCCAATCTGAATTTCGGCGAGGGCGGCGTTATATTTACAGCGGCTCTGATTCATGATCTGGGCAAGGTTGTTCTTGATGAGTATGTCGGCAACCAGTTCGAAACGATCTGGCACATGGCGGAATCCGAATCCCTGCCCTTTGATGAAGCCGAACGAGTGATTCTGGGCATCGATCATTCGGAGGTCGGGGCAAAAATCGCCGAAAAGTGGAATTTCCCTGAAAAAATCGTCGGTGTAATACGCTGGCATCATAATCCCGACAAGGCCGGTGAGGTCCATCATTCGGTCGATGTCGTTCATGTCGCTGACGCCATCTGCATAATGCAGGGAGTCGGACTGGGACGCGACGGATTGCACTATATTTTGAATAAAGCTTCTGCAACAAGATTGGGGCTGTCAACGGAATTATTGGAGCGCGCCATGTTCGACGCCATTATAGCGCTCCAGAACTATGAACAAATGTTTGGAACGCCAAACGAGTCAGCGAAGTCAAGGAGGTGATTATGAAGTGGCTTACAATATTCTTATTGTAGATGATTCGAAAACAATTCGTTCAATGCTGGAGAAGGTTATTAATCTTTCGGGGGTAAGCCTTGGCGAAATAAAAACGGCGGGAAATGGCAAGGAGGCTCTGGACAGCCTCAAAGACAACTGGATCGACCTGGTGCTGACCGATATTAATATGCCGGTTATGGGAGGTATGGAGTTGATTCGGGCGATGGCCGGGGATTCCATGTTGAAGTCAATACCGGTGGTTGTCATTTCGAGCGACGGTAGTACTCAACGGATCAAGGAAGTTGAGGAGTTCGGCGTGAGTCACTATCTGCGCAAGCCATTCACACCTGAGGAAGTCGGTCAGGTTATTCGCACCATACTGGAGGAACCGGATGGACAAGCAAATGCTGGAAAATAAACTGGAAGATATTACCATGTCGGTTTTGGAACAGGCGGCATTTATTTTCGCCGATCCGATGCGCTCAAGGGATAATCTTGAGTTCGCCGACATAAGAACATTGCAGATAAGCATAGATTATGAAGGCGAGGCCCATGGCACCCTCCTTTTCATTATCCCGGAAGCCATTTGCAGTGAGATACATTGCAATATGCTTGGTGAAAATGAAACGGAAAGCATGACGGCCGATTGCTGTCATGATGCCGCGAAGGAAATTATCAATATTATCGGCGGTCATTTTTTAACCGAGATATACGGCAGGGATGCAGGTATCAGGCTGGCGACCCCGGATATTCGCGAGATAGCAACCGACGAAATCAGGGGGCTTATAAGCCAAAATCCCGCGGCGGTTTTGTCAACCGGGGAACATTGCCTTTGTACCGTGGCCATTATGACGGAGAAGGAATATGAGTATAAAGGTTCTGGTAGTTGACGATTCCGCGGTCGTCAGAAAAATCCTGTCATCCGAGCTTTCGCGCGATCCGGAGATAAAGGTCGTGGGGACCGCGGTTGATCCCTTTATCGCCCGCGACAAAATCATCCAGTTGAAACCGGATGTCCTGACACTCGACGTCGAAATGCCGCGTATGGACGGAATACATTTCCTGCGCAAGCTGATGAAATATCATCCCCTGCCCACGATCGTGGTGTCATCGCTGACGCCGAAGGGAAGCACTCTGGCCCTTGAGGCGCTCGAGGCAGGTGCTGTCGACGTCATGGCCAAGCCGGGAGGATCTTTCTCCATCGGCGATATGTCGGTGCAGTTAATCGAGATGATTAAGGCGGCGGCACAGGGCGGGTTGAATCATACACGCCGTGTGACGGATAACGCCCCACCTCCATCCAGAACGCTTGCCCTGGCTGAGACGACCAACAAGATTATCGCCATCGGGGCCTCGACCGGAGGCACGATTGCTTTGAATTATGTTCTATCCAATCTTCCGGCCAACAGTCCGGGAGTGGTGGTGGTGCAGCATATGCCGGAGCAATTCACGCGTTCTTTCGCCGAAAGGCTTAACGAGGTTTCGCAACTGAGCGTGTCGGAGGCGAAGGATGGCGACATCGTTGCCAACGGTCGGGCCTTTATCGCGCCGGGGAACCAGCACATGCTTTTGACCCGATCGGGGGCCAATTATATCGTCAGAGTCAAAACCGGCCCGCTGGTCAACAGGCATCGTCCATCGGTTGATGTTCTGTTCAAATCGGTCGCGCAGTACGCCGGGGCAAACGCTATCGGTGTCATTTTAACCGGAATGGGCGCCGACGGTGCCGACGGCATGCATAAAATGAAAGAGGCGGGCGCAGTAAACATCGCCCAGAACGAAGAATCATGCGTCGTTTTCGGGATGCCGAAGCAGGCTATTGCCATGGGCGGTGTGGATATCGTAAAACATCTCCATGATATTCCGGAGACACTGGTAGAACTGCTGAAATCGAAAAGTTGCGCTTCAGCGGTTTGATTTTTTTTAATGCCGGTTAGATTAATGGCCCGGCTGCAACTTCGTCCGATGCCGGACGATTTCATGATTGATTTTTAAAATCATTAAAATCCTGCTCCTTTTCAAAGTGCCGACTGGATTTAGAGCGGTGAAAAACGCCGTCCTTATGCATTCTACTATGCAATAATGGTGATTAAAACCGGTCGAAAGAATAATCCTTCGCGCAACTTATCTTATTGTACTACAACTGCTTACTCCAACTGATGCATTTCATGGCGCTCTGGCAGGGCTTTTGCGCGGTTAGTGGTAGAATAAAGTATCTATGCCAGAAGGAGTTGACGATGAAAAAGATTATTATTTTGGCGGCTGCTATTACGGCCTTTGCCCTGTTCGTGTTCGGGGGCGGCTGCGACAAGGAAAAGATTGTCGAATCGACCGAGTACATTCATGATATAGAATATATTCAACTCCCTCCCGATACCGTCTTCCTTATTGACACCGTTTTTAATAACGACTCCGTGACCGTACACGTCACAGATACCGTTATTTTAATGGATACGATAACTGTTCTGGATACTATCACTCAGGTCAATCATGTTTACGACACGGTCATAATGGTGCAGACTCATTATGACACGACCGTTTTAATCGACACTGTCACGGTGACGCAGTGCAATCCCAACGAGTATCTTGCCATCGAAGCATTGGAATATTACACCGATCCGCTGGTTCTTCAATTCGCCTACGAACAGTTCGGCTACGAAGATGGCTGGGTATTTTACCTGTCATCATTCCAGCTTGAGCTGACCAAGGTGTCATCGAGCGTTTATGATATATATGGTTACATCGATTACTGGGCGCCCGACTGGTCCGGTTATTATCCGCTGGAATACTACTGGCGCATGACCTATACCGGCGGCGATCCGGCCGACCTGGATAATTGGGAAATATCCGACCCGCCTGCCAAATCGGGAACTCATGTGCCCGGTATCAGGCTGATAGAAAACCCGACCGAAGCGCAGCGAGTGCTTCGCTGATTATAGACCTACCCCATCACGAGACCAAAAAGCCCCGTCACCGGGGCTTTTTGATTTAGTAGAAATATTTATTTTATATCAGCTTACAGTCTGTTCAACAATGACCGCA
>JBFMFJ010000154.1:0-8075 GCA_040752235.1 Candidatus Zixiibacteriota bacterium
ATGGTGGTTTTGCATCGCAAACTGGCTCCGATAAGTATCATTACGAATACCCTGAAGAATGTTCGCTATGACGACATCAATATCGATATCCCTTTGAAGTCGCGCAACGAATTCGGATACCTGGCTGAAACGCTTCACGTCATGGGGCACAAATTGAGCACGGCACAGAAAGATTTTATCGAAAAAGAGAGAATCAATCGGGAACTGGAAATCGCCCGCGATATCCAGGCCAATATTTTGCCGTCGAGTTACCCCAGGCATGCCAAATATAATTTTTCGGGAACATACCGGAGCGCCAAGCTCGTCGGCGGCGATTACTACGATTTCATTGATTATGGCGATCATCACCTGGCCTTCCTCGTGGCCGATGTTTCCGGTAAATCGCTGCCCGGCATGCTGGTCATGCTTCTGACGCGCGATATTGTCAAAAAATATTCCCTGCAGGTGCGCCGGCCGGATGAACTCCTATGCGAGGTCAACCGGGAGCTTCTCCCCAGTATCAAGAAGGGCATGTTTGTAACCATGTTTTTCGGGCTTCTCGACAAGCGCACCGGACTTTTCAAATATGCGTCGGCCGGACATAACCCGCTGGTCAAAATCGACGGCCGTTCCGGCAAAGCAGAATTAATGAAGACAAAGGGTTTCCCGCTGGGAATGGTGACGCCGGAAAAGTTCAATGAGAGAATCGAGTGCGCCGAAATCAAGCTTGGACCGAATGACTGGTTGATTCAATACACCGACGGGATCAATGAGGCGGTCAACAGCGAAGGTGAAGAGTTCGGGATGCAGCGTTTTGTTTCGCTCCTTGAAGAAACCCGGGCCAAAGACACAACCGATCTGATAACGAAGGTAATCGCCGAATATGAACTATTTACGTCAAATTCCGAGCAATTTGATGATATCACATTACTGGCTATGAAATGGACAGGCGATTCTGACGATAGAGAAAATAATAAAATGAGAGATTTATCAAATGTCAGCCAAAACTGAAACTGAAAATAAGATCCTCGTACCTCACGACCTGTCTCCGGGTTCCGAAAGAGACTATTTCGCCAGACTTGATGATATTCTTTCACGTAAGATTGACCGTATTTCCCTTGATTGCGCTCTGCTTCAGCGCGTGACATCAAGTCATATCAATATTCTGTGGCAGACCTATTGCCGATGCAATGAAACGGGGATCATAGTCGATTTTTCGGGAGTATCCGTCAACCTGAAGCGCGTTCTGGTGATGCTCGATCTTTATGATCTGCTGATTGCCAAGCCGATCGGCTTCACCGAATTAACCGGGCATGATATGCCGATCAGGCGAAAGAATATCGGCAAGGAGTTGAAGCTGGAATTCGCGGGAGAGAAAGAGGATATCGATTATGCTATTGACAGCCTTCGTCAATTCCTGAAGATGCTTAAACTGCCCGAATTCACGGCATTTGAAATTGAGACCATCTTTTACGAAGTCGTGACCAATATTCGCCTTCACGGACATATACCCGAAGGAAGCATCATCAAGGCGACGGTTACAATTACTGAAGACGGTATAAGAATGCGTTTTATCGATCGCGGTGTACCGTTTGATCCGACCAAACAAACCAAAACATTCGACCCGAACCTTGCGGCGGGCAGGCGGCAGAAACGAGGGTACGGTATGGTGATGATCAGCCGGATGACTGATAAAATATATTATGAGAGACAGGATGACTGTTTAAATGTCCTGACATTGGAGAAAAATGGGGGCAAATAAATGAATACCACGACAATCATGTCAGAACAACTGACCGAGGATACGATCATGATCGATCCGGGAGGTCAGCTTGATAACAGCAACGCTCATATCCTGAGCGAAGCCATCGCCCGGGCCCAGGCTTCCGGATTCAAGTATATAATTATTGATATGAAACGGCTTGAGTTCATATCATCCGCCGGCGTCGGCTCTATTCTCGGCTCAGTCGAGCTGTTGCGCGAAGTAAACGGCGATATTATTCTTTGCAATGCGTCTGAAAATATCATGTATGTCCTGTCGGTTCTTGATCTGACCGAATATTTGACGATAAGGTCCAGTCGGATCGAGGCGGAGGAATTGTGCGGGGTCAGGGAGTAGATGATATGGTTGAATCAACAGATCTGTTAAAAGACCGGGATGCAAAATTCGCCGACCGTTCGGCAATGAACAAACAGTTTTTGGCGTTGGATGCATTATCCAAGCTGGCCAAACAATATTCCAACAAGCCGGACTTTAAAGGCCTGATTGAGACTCTGATTCTGACACTATCGGGTCAGTTTTCGGTCGCCAATGCTTTTGCCTTGCTGTTTCCGCCGGGGCACTCATTCAGCGACCCGTATTTCTATGCCACCGGCAGATTCAAGAAGAACCATCTGCTCAGCACGCTGGAATTGTCTGAGGATCATAACAGGTATTTCATCAAGAATACCTTTCCGCAGCGTGTCACCGATATATCGTGTACCGGAAGCGCCGCCAATTTCGGCTTTATTCTTACCGAATGCGGGACGAAACTCGCTATGCCCCTGGTTCATGACAGCAGGCTGATTGGAATTCTGGGGTTGGGCGACAAGGTCAATAGGAAGGAATACAGCGACGATGAAGTGGAACTCCTGACGATTCTTATAAATACCATCATTCCTTTTATTGCCAATTCATTTCTCTTTATGGAAATCAGCAACCTCAATATCTGGTACCTGGATATTCTCAACAGTGTCAAGCAAGGTGTTTTCGTATTCAACAGCCATCACCTCTTGAGAAAAGTGAACCTGGCCGGCTTCAATATACTGAGAACCTTCCGGCCCAATCTGCAGCATGTCGATTCCCTTAATAAAATTCCGATTGAACTGGTTTTTCCGGATAATGTTTTCCAGGGCTGGATACAAAGGCTCAACGAGGTCGGTTCATCGGAACACGGCCGGCTGCTGAAAAATATGAAAGTCAAGAGCGGTGATATCGAGCGCATCTACAATGTCCGGGCCGGGACAATTATAAGCCGGGCCTACCGCGATTCCGACTTGATCATCACCCTCGATGATATCACCAACCAGAAAGAAAGCGAACAACGGTTGTTCGATCTGGAAAAATTCGCGGAAAAGGGAGTGATGGCGTCATCAATATCCCATGAGCTGAACAATTTCCTGGCGCTGATTCTCGGCGGAGTCGAAATGGCGCAGTTGGCTTTGAGCAAGAGCAACACCGAAAAGGCGACTTCCACGCTGGAAAAACTTAAGACCACCGTCAACAAGATGGAAAGATTCACGGCCGGCCTGATGGATTATACGCGCCTCAATACTCAGAAACAGTCGACCAGCCTGAATGCGGTCATTACCGATGTGCTGGCTTTTATTTCGGGACAGAAGAAATTCAAAGGTATCAATATAGTCACAGAACTCGACTCCTCAATCATTGATTTTGCCCTGGACAGCGACCAGCTCGCACAGTTGCTGTTGAACTTCTTCAACAATGCGGCTGATGCCATTCATGAGGTCAATCGGGAGACAGGCCAGATCGTAGTCCGCACCGCGCAGGAAAAATATCGGGTGGTCTTTTCGATTTCCGATAATGGTGTCGGGATCCCCGATGATGTCAAGGAGCGTCTGTTTAAGGCGCATCTGACAACGAAACCGAAAGGGCATGGCTATGGCCTGGTTACCTGCGCCAAGATATTGCAGAATCATCAGGCGGAAATAGATATTGACTCCGAGGTCGGGCGGGGGACAACGTTTACCATTCGTTTTCTGATAGAGCGGCCTCCCGACCAGAACAGTGAATATTGCAATTTGCAATGATCTCGGTGTGGCACGGGCGGATCCCTTCCCGGCAGTGTAGAAAGAACAAAAAACGTTCAATTTATCGATGACACCGTAACCTTAAAAACAGCCAAATCCATCCGGTTTTCAGGATAGGACGGAGATCTCGGGTGCTTAAAAAATTCAAAAGATTCTTGCGCTGATTTAAAAAAATCCGTTATAATCTATAAACACGAGGATTTTCAAAATATAAATCGTTAAAACAACTTCGGGCGGACTTGAATATCAAAGACTATCGCTTGGGAACCGAGGGGGCGATGGGGCTTCAGGAAATTTATGACGATTATTGCGTTTGTACGCTTTGCTCATTGCATGCGTCCCGCATAAATACGCCTTCCGGTACAGGTTCCGCGAAAAGCGGCATTATGATCGTCGCCCAGGCCCCGGGTGAAAAGGAAAACCTGGTCGGGAAAATATTTGTCGGCCCTTCCGGCGAAATTCTGGATGAGCTTTTTGAAGTCAACGGGATCAAACGCGATGATTTCTACCTGACCAATCTGATTAAATGCTTTCTGCCAAAGTCAAAGCGGCCCGTCCAGGAACATATCGATACCTGCGGCCGATACCTCGACCGCGAAATTGAATATATCAAACCGAAGGCAATCGCCACTCTCGGCTACTATGCCGCCAAATATATTTATGAAAAATATACATCCGGTTTTCTGGATAAGGCTGATATATGCGACCTGATAGGGAAAGTCCATTGGGTGTCAGGCATCAAAATGCTGGCCTTACAGCACCCGTCGGCGATGTTGTATCAGGACACGTCGAAGGCGGATATGGTGAATGATTACCATAAACTCAAAGTGCTCCTCGAAAACTGCAAATATTACCCCTTCTGCCCGATAGGAAAATTCCGTGACAGAGGGTTTATATCCGCAGAATGGTCCGAATTGTACTGCCATGGAGACTGGGAAAATTGCCATCGCTTCCGAATGGAAGAAAAGGGTCTGACGCTGCCCGATTATGTCCTTCCCGACGGCCGTCAGGATGAGCGCCTGAAAAGCAGCCTGGAATAAATGACCGTCTTTTTGGATTCATGCCCCTTTTAATATTCGCGATCTTCCAAATATAAATTTCTTGCGACATAGCGGATTAATTCAGTATCTTTTTTCTATATCATTGAGGACCATTATCGTAAAATGGAAAGCAGCTTTCTGATTATGAGCGGCGACAATAGATATGATTGATGACAGTAAATTGGCGCAAAGGATAAGCGATATCACGGGCTGGCCGGTTCCCGATCGCGTTACAATTATAACCGATACTTCCGATTGGACCAGAATTATCCGGGGCAATGTAATTCGCCTGCGCGAGCATGATTTTGTTGTCAAGGGGCACGGCTATGAGGCACGGTTCGGTATCGGCGACCAGCCGAAGTACTGGGTTTTCAATGTCTTCGATCTTGAAACCGCCGAACGCAAAATACTCAAAATGGTATTTCACGAAGATTTCTATGTTCATATAGGAGTCTTTAAAATACACTGTTATCGGTCGCCCGAAAAAGAGGCCCGCGTTCTTGAAATAGTCAAAGGCGATGACCGCTTTATGCAGGGATATACCGTGACCGACGAAGTCGGCAACATGATCCGAATAATTGACTTTATCCGGGGGCAGACATTATTCCAGAATATTTATGATATAAATAAAAGCCATCGCGACTATTTCGAGCAGGATCTTCCCGGAATAATGAGGAAACTGGCCGATTGTATCGAAGCTATCGGAAAGCTTCACCAAAACAAAATTTGTCACGGCGATATTCGCAATGATCATATAATCATTGATGCCGACAGCGGCAAATTCCGATGGATCGATTTTGACCTCAACCAAAATGTCGCCGATTATGACGTCTGGAGCATCGGTAACATTATCAACTATGCCGTGGGAAAAGGCATTACAACTTTCAAATCGGTCCTCAAAGGGAACACCTTCCCGGAGGAAGTCCGGGCCTCGCTGGGACCGGAAGATGCCTCCGGCTTTTTTGAATATCGAATCATGAATCTCAGAAAGTTGTATCCGTATATATCCGACAGACTGGGCGATATCCTGCAGCATTTCACCATCAAACCGAAAACATTCTATGCTAATATGGAAGAGCTGCTTGAGGATTACCATAAAATGCTGACTAATGATTTCGCCTGATGATCAGTATATGTTTTTGTAGGGCGGCCGATTAAAACGATATATATTTGGTTGAAACGGGGATAATTCTATGAGGACAGTAATCATCGGCGGCGGCAAAGGCTGCCGGGCAATTATCGAGCTCTCCCTCGGGGGCTTTTTAAAAGAGCTCCCGCTTGATATGTTATATGTCGTCGATCTCGACCACAATGCCCCCGGTTGTGTTTTCGCACGGGAACACAATCTGAAAACCAGCAATGACATGCATGGAATCTTATCCTCCACGCCGAATATTGAATTGATAATCGAGCTGACCGGCAATGATGAAGTTCTCGAAAGCATTTATAAAATAATGCCGCCGGGAGCGCGATTAATTGATCATACTTTCGCGCACATTTTCTGGGACCTTGTCAACGCCCAGGAGGATCAGAGAAAGCAGCTTCGCGAGATTACCGACCTGGAACAAAAAATCGAAAAGGAAAGATATTTCCTCCAGAGTCTTTTCGATACCATTCCAGATCCCCTGGTGGTGCTTGACCGCGACAAAAGGACAATCAAGATAAATAAAAGCCTTAGTGAGTTTTCGGGGTTATCGCCGGATATAGCCCTCGGTATGACCTGCGACCAGCTTTTGTCCAATACCGAACTTGCGCCGCATTGCCGCGAAACCGCTCACCTTCTTGATGATGTCCTCGAAACATGCAAACCGCACACGCTGGTTTGGAAAACCGAACAACCGGAGGAAGCATACTGGGAAGTAACCCGCACCCCGATATGCGATAAAGACGGAACGGTCGATGCCATTCTGGGAGTCTGGCACCGCATTACCGAAAAGGTTAAACTGCGGCGCGAAATCGAAAGTGCCGAGCATCGTTTCAAGAGTTTTATCGATTCCGCCAACGATTGGATATCCATCAAAGATATACAGGGGCGTTATGTTATCGTCAATCCGGCCATCGCCGACTCTTTTCATTTGAAAGTCGAAGATTTCATCGGAAAGACCCCCAGTGAAATATTGCCCCGCGGACTTGCGAGGACCATCAGGATGCATGACCAGGAAGTACTGAACGAGCGCCGCCATATAACATACGACGAAGTTATCAATATCGACGGCCACGACCGCCATTACCAGACTGTCCGATTTCCGTTGACCGATTACAAGGGTAGCATAATCGGAACCTGTACTATCGCACGCGATATTACTTCCGAAACGGAATTGCGCGATCAGTTGGTGCAGTCGACCAAGCTGGCGGCGGTCGGCAAGCTCGCCGCCGGAGTGGCCCATGAAATCAATAATCCGCTGACCGGTATCCTGGCCTATGCCGAAGATATGGTCGATGATTTTCCCGGTGACGATACGCACCGCGAGGATCTCCTGGTAATAATCCGCGAGACCATGCGCTGCCGGGATATTGTTCGCAATCTTCTGAATTTCGCCCGACAGGAAGCCCCGCGGCTGGAGATGCTGAATCTCAATCAGGTGGTCAACCAGGCGCTTTCTCTGGTGGAGAAGCTGCCGCAGTTCAGAAATATAAATATCGAAAAAAGCCTGGAATGCGTGGGGTTGACCATCCAGGGCGATCAGAGCCAGTTACAGCAGGTAATATTGAACCTGATGCTCAACGCCGCCGAGGCAATGAAAGACAAGGGAACAATAAAACTTATAACAAGGTACGATCAGCGCCAGGATAAATGCATCATTTCGGTCGAAGACACCGGTCCGGGAATACCCGAGAACCTCATCGATAAGTTGTTCGAACCATTCTTTTCAACCAAAGGCACTAACGGCCTTGGCCTGGCAGTAAGCTGGGGGATTATCGAACGTCATCGCGGAACAATCGAAATCGACACCGCCGAAGGCGGCGGGGCGATATTCAACATTGTTCTGCCGGCATTTGTCAGAAACAAAAAGCCAAAAACCGATCATGACATGTCCGAGGAGCAATAAAATGGAAAAGGGTGTGAATGTACTGATCATTGATGATGAGCAAATCGTCCTCGACAGTATTAGAAAACTTCTTAAAAGAGATAATTACATCGTGCACACTGCCCTGTCGGTCGGCGAAGCGCTTAGCGTGATGAAAGAAAAGGCTATTGACGTAATCCTGACTGACCTGATGATGCCCGAGGTGGACGGGCTGGAA
>JBFMFJ010000155.1:0-7985 GCA_040752235.1 Candidatus Zixiibacteriota bacterium
CGGGGCCATGAATTTCTATCTGGAAGAGAATTCTCCCCGGATCGCCTCCCTGACTCCTGAATCGGGAGCGGTGCCGCAGTTGGTGGCAATCACCTTTGATTCTGTTTACTGCGGAATGGGCATGTCATACACCGATACTATCTGGGCCTATTCTCTGGAGGCGCCCAATTCGCCGCAAATGCTTATTCTCGATTATCACTGCTATGCCGATCCGGCCAAAATAATAGTCAGCAAAGATACCGTGAATGCCTCAATTTATGAATGCAGCCAGGGGATGAATCCGCCTCCGGCCCCGTTTTTCACGGTATACAACGATGGATCCGAATCATTCACATTTGACTTGAGCTGGAACTCGGACTGGCTGATGCCGAGCGACACATCCGCGCTTGCACCGAAAATTATTACTCTCTTTTTCGATTATAAGAATATGCTTCCCGGTGTATATTATGACACGATCGTTGTTTCGGCCTATAATGCCGTCAATACACCGGAATCGCTGACGCTGACTCTGACAATCAAGGAAACAGCTGTCGCTCCGCTGATTTATCTGAACCGTAATAATCTCAGCTTTTATGCCCAGGAAAATCGCGTGGGCCGACAGTTCTTTGTCTCACTCAATAATGTCAATCCGGGCTGTATGGACTGGTATATTCAGGAAGATATGCCCTGGATGGATTTCGGCATCGATACCAAGGATGGCGAAGAAGAAGAGGCCTATCCCTGGAATATCAGACTTATGCCGAACGGCTATGGGATGACATACGGCTTCTACAAGGATACCGCCCTGATAGTCGCGGATTCCGCCAGCAATTCCCCGTACCCCCTGATACTCGATATAAGTATCTGGAAGTTCTATGGGGACTGCAACTGGAATGGCAGTATAAACATCCTGGATGTCAACTACCTGCTAAGATATCTTTATCGGGGTGGGCCGGAACCATTGCCAATGAGGCTGATTGGGGACTGCAATTGTGATTTGCAGGTTAATCTGCTCGATGTTACGATTTTAATTGATTATATTTATCACGGCAGTCAGCCGATCTGCGGAAATCCTTATTAGACAACTTGTTAGAAATGATAAACAAAGACCGTCCTTCTGGGCGGTCTTTGTTTTTTGAGTAAATATAACCTTCGCAAATAATTTTCGGTACGCGTAGTCAGTATAAACATGGATATCAAATGGCCGATATTTATATAAGTTCTTGACGTATTGGAAAATAGGATTATTTTATGGTATACCGCCGAATTACTGACAGGATTTTACAAAAAAACCATGTAAATGGGAGAAAATGACACGTCATGAAAAGAAAGCTTACTGCAATCGCATTATTTATTTCCTCACTGTTTCTTCTTTCGATAACCGCCTTCAGTTTTGACAAGATGGATGAAACCCTTGACTATGACCGGATGTCCCCTGCGGAGTTGCACAAAATAATGGCGGAGATGAAAGCCGGGGCTCTTGAAAAATCACGCGCTTTCGCGGCGGCGGCCGAGAAGGCAATCTCTGTATATAATCAAACCGACTATGATGTCGGATTTTACAGTGTCGATATTGATATTTTGCTGGCGGATACGACGATTGACGGAAACGTTTTGATTGAGGCAACCGTCGTCGCCGCATCAGTGGATACTGTCGAGTTGGATTTCTATGCCAATCTGACCACCGACTCAGTATACAACGCGAGCGGGCGGCTTGGTTTCTCACATGCCGGCGCCAAACTTATCGTGGAACTTGATCGTTCATACGGCACCGGTGAAGTATTTTCATTTTGGGTGACTTATCACGGCCGTCCGACCGGATCCGGTCTTGATGGATTCTCATTTGACTTCCGCAATGGTCAGCCGGTAATAACGACATTGTCGGAGCCGATGTCGGCGCGCACCTGGTGGCCCTGCAAGGATCGTCCGGATGACAAAGCCGATTCGATGGATATATTTGTTACCTGCGATACGACTCTTTACTGCGCCTCGAATGGAACTTTGATCGACACGGTCTATAATGGCGATAACACCTGGACCTTCTCATATCAGGTACGTTATCCCATTTCGACATATCTGTTCTCCCTTGCGGTATCCAATTATGTCGTGTGGGAAGACTGGTATTATTACGGGGATAATGATTCCATGGTTATCGTCAACCATGTTTATCCCGATCGATACTCAACATCTCTCATCAATTATGGAATCACCCCGTATGCCATCGGCGTTTTTGCCGATCTTTTCGGCGAGTATCCTTTTACGAGCGAAAAATATGGTCATGCCAATTTCGAATGGGGCGGCGCGATGGAACACCAGACCGTCTCCTCGATGAACGGCAGCAGTTTTGGCTTTACCGAACCGGTTGTGGTGCATGAGCTTTCACACCAGTGGTGGGGCGATATGATAACCATCGACAACTGGCATGAAATCTGGATGAATGAAGGTTTCGCTTCATACTGTGAAGCGTTGTACTATGAGGTCAAGGATGGCAGGACCGCCTATCACAGCTATATGAATGATTTGTTTTATGCTTATGGCGGGACTATTTATGTCTATGATACCACTGATGTCTGGAATATTTTCAGTTCGCTGGTGTATGACAAAGGCGCCTGGGTATTGCATATGTTAAGACATGTTGTCGGCGACTCGGTTTTCTTCGATTGCATGCGTGCATATTATAACAGTTCTTTTCAATACGGCAATATCACTACTGCAGAGTTCCAGAATATCTGCGAGTCGGTCTCAGGGATGGATCTTGATTACTTTTTCGAAGACTGGATTTACGGGACATATTTCCCGAAATATATGTGGTCCTATCGCAGCGAACACGATCCCTCGGATGACCGATTTTATACCTATTTCCAGCTCAGGCAGGGACAGAGCAGTGCCCCCCTGGTATTCAGAATGCCGATTGATATAGTCTTTACATTTGCTTCCGGAATGGACACGACTATTCTTTTCAATGATGTCCGGGACACCATCTATATCATGAAAACAGATGAATTGCCGACCAATATTCAGCTTGATCCAAACGCATGGATTCTCCGATACAGTTATAAGTCAAACTGGACTTATCATCTGATTCCTTTCCCTCTGGATACGGCAGAGCAATATTCGACATATCTTGATTCGGTCGTGGCCAGGGGCGGGACCGATCATCATTCATATAAAATTACAGGCGGTGCGCTGCCTCTGGGACTGACACTGGACAGCCTTACCGGTCATATCAGCGGAATACCGAGTCAGTTCGGGACATTCACCTTTGATGTATATGCCAAAGACCTGATGAGTTCCTATAATGACACCAAGACTTACGAGTTGGTGGTGGGAGAGGGGCCCTATGTCCCCGGTGATGCCGACAATAATAAAAGCGTGAATATCCTGGATATCACCCATCTGATCAGTTATCTGTACAAGGGTGGCGCTGCTCCAGCGATTATGAATGCCGGCGATCCCAATGCCTCCTGTGCCATTAACCTGCTTGATGCTACTTATCTGATTACATATATTTACCGGGGAGGTCCCGATCCTTTGGCGGGCTGCGTGGATTAATAAGAAAGACACAGAAAGTAGTTCTAAATCCGGCCCGTTATGGGGCCGGATTTCTTTTTTACGGTCGAATGGCCAAAAATACAGTAAAAATAAGGCCTGGCGGCTTTTTCGGACTGATATTTAATTTGATAAATCCGGAATAAAATGTATCTTGTGACAAAGATTTTACCGGCCCTGACCGGGATGAATAGAGAATTATGAAACCGCGCAGCTATAAAATAGTGACCTTCGGCTGCCAGATGAATCTGGCCGATTCCGGAGTCTTAGGCGCCATTCTGGATTCGCGTGGATATAAGAAAGCGGATACGGAAGCTGACGCCGACGTAATTATATTGAATACATGCTCCGTCCGTGAGAAGGCCGAAACGCGTGTCCTGGGACGGTTGTCCGAACTGTCGCATCTCAAGGATACTTCAGATAAGAAAATCGTCGTGGTCGGCTGTATGGCCCAGAGGATGGGCGACCAGCTTTCAGCCCGGGCACCTTATGTTGATCTTATACTGGGGACCGATCGGATTTTCGACCTGCCGCAATATCTCGAAAACGGTACAAGATTTCCCAAGGTGAATACTGAAACGGGGTTGGAAAATCTGGCCGATGTTATGCCGTCGCGCGACAGCCGGTATGCCGCTTTCGTGACCATATCGCGGGGATGCGATAATTTCTGCAATTACTGTATCGTTCCTTATGTACGCGGTCGCGAGAGATCATATTCGGTCGGACATATATTAAAGCAGGTTCGGGCGCTGGTCGATGACGGCGCCGTCGAAATTACTCTTCTTGGTCAAAATGTGAATTCATACCGCGACGGTGATGATGATTTCCCCGCTCTTCTCAGGAGAGTCGCTTCGGAAACGGATATAAAAAGAATCAGATTTATGACTTCGCACCCGAAAGATATGTCGGATCGATTGATTGAGGTCATCGGTATGGAACCGAAAATGATGGCGCATGTGCATCTCCCGCTGCAATCCGGTTCCAATCGTATTCTGCACAGGATGGGGCGAGTATATACCCTGGAGCATTATCTGTCCCTGGTGGAAAAATTGCGAAAAGCCGTCCCGGATATTTCATTGACGACCGATCTCATTGTCGGTTTTCCCTCGGAAACGGAACAGGAATACCGGATGACGCTTGATGCTGTCAGACAAATCGGCTTCGACTCGGCCTTTATGTTTCGCTATTCGGTGAGAGAAGGCACCAAAGCGGCCGATTTTGATGATGATGTTCCTGAAGAGGAAAAAATCAACCGGCTGAATGGATTGATTAACCTGCAAAAAAATGTCGCCTATGAGAAAAATCAGGAGGAAGTCGGGCGAGTCAGATCGGTTTTAATCGACGGTCATTCCCGGCGTTCTGTTAAAATTCTCAAAGGCAAGACCGAAGGCAATAAGACCGTTCTGTTCGAGGGTGATCCGTCATTTATCGGGTCAATGCGGCAGGTCAGGATAAAATCGGCCGACAGTTGGACTCTTCATGGTGAACTGAAGGAGTAAAGCGATGTTTACACTTGCCATTGCCATTCTGTATCCGATTATTGCTCTGCTTTTATCGGCATTTATTATTTATCGGTTGAAAATAGGGCAGGATAAGGAAAGCGGCTCGGCAGGTTATGTTTACAGCGGCTTGATATTCATTATTATATTCACGCTGATTAACCTGTTTCAGAATCATCCCGAATACTCGATCTGGTTTCTCAACCCGGTCTATACCTGGATTGAAGCAGGGAAGTTCGTTATTCTTGCTGCCGGTGTAATACTTTTCGTGGTGGGATTGGCCCTGCACTTCAATTACTGGGGAGATCGTGATTTAGAGGTTTCGAATCACCTCGAGAAATTAAAGCTGCTCGACAGTCTTCAGCAGGACAGCAGGTATCCGTTTCCCATGACGGAGCTGCTGGACAGGGTACTTAAGGGCCTCCTTGGCGGCCTGGAGGAACAGGCCGGAGCGGCATTCCTTCTTAATCGGGCACAGCGAAAATTTCTGCTGGTAACCGGCTCCGGACTTTCCAAAGAGGAAACGGCCCTTCTGGAATACTATCCGTACGGAAGGAATCTTGTCAGTCAGGCCATAGAAGATGAGACGCCCATGATTTCCTCGGATTTCCGGAGTCTGGGCGGAAAGGCGCAGCTTGCCGCCTCGCGTTTTCATTCGATAATAGTCATCCCTCTGATTTCCGGTCGCAGTAAACTTGGTGCTCTGTTGTTTTTCTCGGAAGAAGAAAAACATTATTCACGCGAATTCATTTCTATTCTTACTCCCATAGCGGACTGGCTGGCCGAAAAGATCGAGGTCAGCATGCTGACTCGTGACATGCGCAAAAGCCAGGAATTACTCGATGTCAAAGAACGACAGCTCAGCGGATTCGTAAAGAAGCTGGAGAAGGTATTCAAATCGGATGACGATATCACATCACCGGCCGATTTCGCCGAGCGATGCATCGGGCTGGCCGGAGCCGATGAAGCCTGGCTGGTCGGCCTTGCCGGGGGCAGACTGGTTTTCCATGGCGGCACAGGCAACAGAACTGATTTGTCCGACAATTTCAAGGCGGCGATGATCAATGCTCTGTCCCAGAGGAAAGCGGTTATCCTGAATCAAGAGGGGAGCGATGAAGAAGGCCGCGCCTACATCGCCCGCGCCTCATTATTGATACCGGCCGACTCGCACGGCAACGCTCTGATGCTGCGTAATAATTCCGGCAGTATCAGGCTTGGCAGTGAGGACCTGAAGGCTTTGGAAGTAATTGCAGCGGCAGGAGGAATAGTCGTTGCAAAGGCCATCACCGGTGCAGTCGGGATTTCACGAATAAAGGGATTAAAGCTGATATCTGAAATCCTGCAACTAAAGATTGACCGGACCGACCCGGCCCGAAGTGTCATATCAATCATGCCCCAGGTGGCGGGAGTGCTTTCCGCCGGATCGCTTTTAGTGATATTCCAGCGACTGGAAGATGGATATAAGGCAGTTTATTGCAATGCCGCTGATGATGCCTGGCAGGAGATCATTATTGACAGCGGTGAAGGCGCAGTCGGGCGGGCAGCGGCCCTGCGGATGGAATATGTTCAGTTCGATACCGCCTCGGTTGCGGAGATGTTGTCAGGATATCCTGAGGAAAACCGCAGCCGGCTTTACAGCCTTTTCGGTGAGCGCAAGGTTCCTTCTTTCCATGGATGTTATCCGATAACCATCGGTGAGAATGTCGAACTGATTATTGATATATATGGTTTCGGCGATCAAAGTACAGCAGGTCGTGAAGAACATCAACTGATCAGCCTTCTGAATGGGCTGCTGAATCTTCGCTTTGGAATCCTGAAATCAACGGAACAAAAACCGGCGCCGGAAATACCCGTGGCGGAAGGAGTCCATTCAGCGGATATACTTAATGATTTGAATAATGATCTTCTGGCCATTTCCGGCTATTGTCAGCTTGCCTCACATGATCCGAATCTTTCCGGGACAGCCGCGAGTTCATTTGAGGAAATTCTTGGACTTACTGAAAAAATGGCAGCCATTTTCAAGACTATGGCGGCGGCCCCGAGAGTGGGCGATAGCATATCCGGGCATCCTGTCGATCTGAACCAGGTTATCAGGGATCTTTTCAAGCGTAACGCTATTTCCGGCAACCTGCATATGATCGAGGGGAGGCCTTTTTCAATGCATCTGAATCTCAAGGATATACCGGATCTTGAGATTGCCCATGACGATGCCGTCAATCTCATCAATGAGTTGTGCAAGTCATTCGTTACTCATGTGGGAGAAGATGAGGTAATCACTATCAACACCTATGGCGACGAGCGCTTTGTGTTTCTGGATATTTCTCGACACCGCGAGAAATTCCCGCCGGTGGAGCCGGTGGCAGGATTTGGAATTTACGGCCCGGCGCAAAATTATGAAGGCCGTTTATCCAATGCCGGCTTTTTACAGCGGCTCTCGGCTCTGTCGGGAGAGTTTGCCTACGATCGATACAGCAAAACGGCGTCATATTATTCTCTAAAACTGCCTGTAAGGCCGATCGCCGGGGATATCGGCAGGACGGTCGGCAAGCCTTTGTCTATTCTGGCCATAGATGACCAGGCGGTAATTCTGGACCTACTGGCCGCCATGTGCCAGTCACTGGGGTATATGATCTATACCGCCCGAAACGGTCGGGACGGTATTCGTATATTCGAGGACAAACGGCCTGATATCGTAATTTCCGATCTCGCCATGCCCGAAATATCAGGTTGGGAAGTGGCTTCCCGGGTGAAAGCCATCGCACCCGAGACTCCCGTGATAATTATTACCGGATGGGGGGTTACGGTCGATGAGCAAAAAATGAAGCAGGTTGGGGTCGATTTCCTTTTGCATAAGCCGTTCCGCCTGGAACAGCTATCTCAACTGATTTCGAAGGCCAAAATTTCCGGCATTAAAAACTGAACCCCACTATAAAAAAATTCCAAAAATCCGATTTACAT
>JBFMFJ010000156.1:0-7957 GCA_040752235.1 Candidatus Zixiibacteriota bacterium
CCCACGAAACACAAAATCGGGCCGCGAACCTTTCCGGCCACCCGCAGGACTGCCAGATGTTCCAGAATCCTCTTTTTGGCTTTATCGAGGCCATAATGATCGCCATCAAGGATTGATTTCACTTCCCTGAAATTGGAACGATCCTGAGTATAAATTCTCCATGGGAGGGCCAGCAGCCACTCCACATATCCTCTGACAACCGCCGATTCCGCGGAATAAGGGTGCATCTTCGACAGTTTTTTGAGTTCTTCTTCGGCCTTGGCCAGCACCTCTTCCGAGGCATCCAGTTTTTCGAGTTTTTCATAGAGATCCTCGACCTCATTGGAAATATCCTCGCTCTGCCCCAGTTCCTCCTTGATGGCCTTCAACTGCTTTTGAAGATAAAATTCTTTTTGATCTTTGGAGAGAGCATCGCGCACGGTTCCATCGATTTTCTGTTCGATTCTGAGAATCTCGATTTCGGAACGCAGAATGCGTGACAGTTCCCGGAATTGTTTTTTGACCGAATCAAGTTCCAGGACAAGCTGTTTGGTATGCATTTTCAGAAGAATATGTGCCGTTACGGTATCGGCCAGCCGCTGGTAATCCTCGATCCCGGAAAATGACAGCAGGACCTCATCGGGAATGCGGCGATTCAGATGGACATACTCGGAAAAAAGCTCCCGGACCGTTCGTGAGAGCGCTTCGGTTTCGCGATCAAGATCAATAACCGGCGGGACGAATTCGACATGAGTGGTGAAAAAACCTTTGGTCTTATTGAAAGTATCGATTTTGGCCCGGACCAGACCTTCCACCAGAACCTTCATCGTTCCGTTGGGGAGTTTCATCAACTGCAGTACCCGCGAGACAACACCGATCTGGTACAAATCATCCTGTGTCGGCATATCCACATCCGGTATCTTTTGAGCGCACAGGAAAATCTGTTTATCCAGAACCATGGCTTCCTGAAGAGCGGCAATGGTAAATGGTCTTCCGACCAGCAGGGGGTAAACCATATGCGGAAAAATCACAACATCCCGAAGCGGTATTATGGGAAGAACACTGCCAACCTCGATTTCCTCATCACCGTACTGCAGCTTCATATTGACCTTTCTTCAAAAAACATGCCTCAGCCAAAACGCTCAGTAATTTAACCAATTTCTCCGAGAATGGTTAGATTTTTTTGAAATTGTTTGATAAGTATTGGCGGCATATCGGGATAGAGAAAAAAATAGGCTTCCCGATGATTGTATATTAGAGATTTAAGCGGCTTCCTTCTTATCATTAAGAGAATTACAATATCACTGAAGATTCTTCCATGTCAATTCACTGATCAGAAAGGGCAATCCTCACCTTCCACATATTACGCGCTTCCGCGGCGGGAGTCTATTAATCGACGTATCTTATTTCCTATTAAAGAATAAGCCAAAAAGCCCTTGCCAAAACGGGCAATCTGTAGTATAGTTTTAGACTTAATACGGTGAGGAACGAATTAGACTTCAGTCAGTATAAACATCTGTGAATATAAGAATACCTAAAATAGAGGAAGATTGGTTCATGAGAAAGCTAACGATCTTTTTATTTGCTTTTCTTTCACTAATTCCGGCCGCAATAATGATGAGCGGATGCGGCGGCGATGAGGGCCTGGTTCTGGCCAAAGTGGATGGCGAGAAGATTTATGCCCAGGATATCGATGATATCTTCGACCGCAATCGAGAGGTTTTCAGTTCCTTCGACGAAGAACTTCAATGGCGCAAGACTATTTTGGACAGCCTGGTAATACAGCAGCTTCTTATCAAAGAGGCATACAAGAAAAATATTGATGAATCGGAAGAGGTTAATCGCATCGTTCTCGGAAACCGCGATCAATTTCTGCTGGATATCCTGTATATGCGCCAGGTCAGCGATCAGGTAGATGTGACAGATGAAGAGATAAAGGACTACTATTCCAAACTTGAATACAAGGTGCGGGCGTCGCATATTCTTGTCGACAATGAGGATACGGCCAAAATGGTAATAGACTCGCTTCAGGCCGGCTCCAGTTTCGAGAATCTTGCGGTCAAATATTCGCGCGATGCCAGCGCCCAGCGCAATCGCGGAGACCTGGGCTATTTCATCTGGGGGCAGATGGACCCGGTGTTTCAGGAACAGGTTTTCAAGCTGAATCCGGGCGAAACCTCGGCGCCGTTCCAGACCAAGTACGGCTGGCATATTGTAAAAATGGTTGATCGTACCCCGAATGAATTGCGCGGGACTTATGAAAAAATGTATGATCAGATACGTTCTGCGGCGGAAAACCAGAAGCGTTCTGCCCGGCTTGAGGAATACCGGGCGGAGTTGATGAAAAAATATCCGATAACGGTGGATACTATTACCTGTCAGTATCTGCTGCATAAGCGCGCCAGCCTTTACCCGCCCTCAATCCTGGAAACATTGCCGAAAAATGATTTCGATTTGAATCAGCTTGATCGCGACGAGAAAGAACTGATTCTTGCCAGCTGGGACGGCGGGCAAATGGCTCTGGGGCAGTATCTGGTGAGCGCCAAGAAATTCCGGCAGAATCAGAGACCCGATTTCGATGATTATAATTTGCTGGCCGAATTTATCTTTAATGTAAACATCATGGATATTCTGAGCCTTGAGGCGCGCCGCCTGGGTCTTGAGGATGATCCCGAATACAAGCGGAAGCTCAAAAAGTTCAGGGAACTGGCCATGGCCGACATTATGGAGAATGATTCCCTTCCAATAGTGAGCACAACCGATGAAGGCGAAATGCTCCAGTATTATGAAGATAATCCGGCCGAATTCACCGTTCCCGGAAAGATTCACCTGTACGAAATCATGTTCAACGATTACAATACGGCGAATACCTACGTCAAAAAGATCGGCAGCCTGAGCAAATTCAAGGCGCTGGCTTCGGAGTTCACGGAACGATCCGGTAAGCGGGCCGAAGGCGGCGATCTCGGATGGGTGGATGAGCGCATGTATCCGAGGTTGTATAAGGCGGCGGAACTGGCCGACGTCGGTAAGATTTTGGGGCCGATTCCGGTCGGCGGCAAGCATTCGATTATTTATATCGCGGAAAAACGCCCTTCCGAGGTACAGGATTTTGAGGGGGTCAGGCCGGCGATAAAAGAAAAACTGGATAAACTGCGCCGCAGTCAGGCCTTTGAGGAATGGGTTCAGGAACGGCAGAAGTCGGCCTCGATCAAAATCTACGAAAACAATATCAGGGCGAGTATTAATAAAGCCAAATACACTGAAAGCGAAACCAAAGCCGAGGCCGATTCCACACAAGGATGACCAATGGGCCGCTTATGAAAAATTATTTGATACACACAGTTATATTACTCGCGGTAATCCTGTTGTCGGTTTCGGGGCTTTTCGCAGCGGAGCCAATTGAAAGGATAATTGCCGTTGTGGGAGTAGAACCCATAACTGCTTCGGAACTTGCGGCTCAGATTCAATTGTACATCATACAAACTAATGAAAGACCTCAAAGCCAGGAAGAATTGGAGCAACTTCAGAATAACATCCTCAACCAGATGATTAGTGAACGGCTCTTCCTGATAGAGGCGCGAAAGGATACGCTGATCAGGGTAACGCCGGAGGAAATCGAAAACGCGTTGAATGAGCATATCGCGAGAATCGCATCGCAATTCGATACCGAGGAGGCATTTCTTGATCAAATCGCGAAAGAAGGCATGACTCTTCGTGAATACAGGAAACGGCTTCGCCCTGAAGTGGAAAACCAGCTTTACAAACAGCGGTTGATTAACAGTAAGCTTTCACAGATCTCTATCTCCCGGCAGGAGGTCTTTGATTTCTATGATAAGTTCAAAGACTCTATCCCGGAACAACCGGAGGCCGTAAAGCTGGCGCATATTCTGGTCACTTTTCAGCCGTCGGGGGGGAGCGAAGATTCGGTCAAGCAGCTGGCCGAAAAGGTTCGACAGCAGGCTCTGGCCGGAGTTGATTTCCCCACTCTGGCGGCTCAATATTCCGATGGCCCGACGGCCCTGACCGGCGGGGATCTGGGATTTATTTCTGCGGAAGATGTTGTTCCGGAATTCGGCCGGGTGGCATTTAATCTCAGGCCGGGTGATATCTCGGCACCGGTAAGAACTGAGTTCGGTATTCACATTATTAAATGCGAGGAAGTCTCCGGAAATCAGGCGCATTTGCGGCATATATTATTCCAGGTAATACCAACTGCGGCTGACTCACTTTTATCATATAAGCTGGTGGATTCCCTGCTTAACGAGATTAAAAATGGGACAGACTTCAGAGAACTGGCCAAAGTCTATTCGGCAGATGATGATTCTCGCAAGGCCGGCGGTGAACTGGGCTGGTTCGCAATTAGAGATTTACCCCCCTCATTTGCTCAGGCCCTGGAAAAAATGCCGAATATCAATGATGTTTACGGCCCCGCTCTTACCGAATACGGGCTGCATATACTGAAGAAGCTTGACCGGAAGGAAGGCGGGAGCCTTAATCCCGAAAATGATTTTGACAATATCAGGGAGATGGCGCGCCAGTCCAAAACGGGCGAATATGTCGATCGATGGCTGGAAGAAATGAAGGAAAAGACTTTTGTGGAGATTCGCAAACTCGACTGATCCGTAAAATATGAGACTGGATATATTTCTTTCAAAAGTAGGGGCGGTCAAGCGCCGGGTGCTGGCCAAGGAAATGGCCGACAGCGGCTTAATTAAGGTCAACGGCAGACGGTTTAAACCGGCTGGAGAGGTCAGGACAGGTGATATTATCTCCATTGGCGGCAGTCGTCCCTTGACGATAGAGATTAAAAATATTCCTGCTGGGAACGTAAAAAAAGAAGAACGAGAGAATTATTATAGAAAATTGGATTGATGCGAAGGGCTTTTATTGGGACAACATGGGCTGCCATCAACTTTTTCTTGATTTCATACGTAATCATTTTTTAAATTTGGCACAAAATGCCTCCAATGAAAGCAATCGTATTTTGAAAAAGAATCAACTGAATAGATACTGGAGAGTACGATGAAAATTAGTGATGAACTGAAAGACGGTGTTGTAATTATTCATCTTGAGGGCAAGGTGATGGGGGGGCCCGATGCCACCATGTTCCACGGCAAGCTGCATGAGTTTGTCAGCGGCGGCAAAACCAAAATAATCATTGACCTGGCTAAAGTAGAATGGATGAGTTCGGTGGGTCTGGGAATGCTTATCTCGGCCCTCACCACCGTTAAAAATAACAAGGGTGAGTTGAAACTGGCCAATGTGACACAGAGTATTCAGTCATTGCTGACGATAACTCGTCTGGTCACCATTTTCAAGACATATGATTCGGTCGATGAGGCCATAGCTTCATTCGAATAGAATTAACGATAAAGCAGAATATCTTTTGATAAAACAGCGGCTGGATTATAATCCCGGCCGCTGTTTTTTTATGTTTGTTATTTTATTTTTCCGGCTATTTCCGCGTTATCCGAAGGCCGCTTCGGAAAATATATTAGGAAAAAATCTTCATATCACCATATATGATGCGATTGCACGCCAATGACATTATGATTAATTCAGAGTATTATACTGTCTGGAAACATCCAGATATTTCGCGGCCCTGGTGCTGTCACCCATCTGCATATAGGTACGGCCCAGTTTATCGCCGGCGATAATGGCATAACCGTCGGACATTTCAAAAGCCTGTTCAAGCAGGTCAATTCCCTTTTGGAGATCGCCTTTTCTTAACTGAATCTCCCCCATCAGCGCCACGACCAGATAAAAATCGGGCGGGCTGCACTGCCTGGATTGAATGGCATACTCATAGGCTATATCGAGTTTCCCATGGCTGTTGTAATTCAACGCGGTGGCATAAAGATTGATAAATCTCGGATCGGGATAGTATTGGTCCGGCCCGTCGTAATTCGGCTTTCTTCGGAAAATGGTGTACATATACTTTTCGGTGTGATAAATCGGGTAGTATCCCTTGCGGAATTCGGATGAGAGGAAGAGAGCTTTCTCGGCCGGCGAGGATGGTTTGGCGCCCGTCGAGAAAAGAATAAGGTCCGGATTTCTTTTCATCAGATACGGGATATTATAGTTCTTCTCTTTCCAGGTTGTTTCGATACCCGCCACCGGCTGGGGATTTCTGGCGATAGTCCGATCGGTCAGCCCGAGCAGGTCAATGACCACGGCATTGCTGTAATATCCGAAAGCGCCTATGGTCGAAAGCGCGATAGAATAATTGGTGTTGCCCCGTGCGTCCGAAATAACTTTGGTCCAATAGGTCATATTTTCGACAAGGCCAAGTTCGGTTTTGCGGATACTCCGTATCCATTTATAAGGGGTACCATAGGTCAGGAAAGCCGCAATAAGGATGATAGAAACCGATATGGTAATAAATTTATTGTCATTAATGCCTCGTAACCATCCGGACAAGCCGGCAAAAAAGAGCAGATAAATTAACGGTATCAGCGCGATGAAAAAGCGGTGCCCATGAAGGACATCGCCGCCGACGAGTATAATATAGAATATATATATGGTCATTATAAAGATGGGGAGGCGGAGCCTTACAGGAATTCTGGTAATACTGACAAGGGGTACAATGATCAGGATTCCGACAAAACCGTACTGTTTAAGAAACAGCCAGACATAATTCAGACCAGCCATAAAATATCCGACCGACCATCCGGTCTTGGCATAAAACGGATTCGGCAGCAGGTCGCCATAATAGGACAACCGGAAAACAAATTGCGGAATAATCAGCAAAGCATAAGCGGCTATCAATCCCGCGATTGCCCGCCGATTCATGAATTTGGTCATCAGATAATAAATTATTATCAGGACAAAGACCAATCCTCCCTCAGGGCGGGTTAGCGTCGCCAGAGCCAGCATGGCGACCATGATATGTTTTTTTTCCGAGGCAAAAAATATCCCCCAGAAAATCAGAGCGGCAAACATGACCGTCTCGAGACCTGAAATCGACCAGTAGGCAAACGCGGAATTGACCGCCAGCAGCACCGGGGCGCCGAAAGCGGGCAATTCGTATTTTCTGTCAGGGAATAATCGCCTGAACCAGATAAATGATAAAATAATAATGCTTGCCCCTGAGATTATGCCAAGCAATTTTGACAGTGTGATATAATTCACGCCGTAGTTGCCGAAGAGAGCCATTAGAATGACAAACAGAAAATTGGTGTAACCTTCGACCCTCTCGCCCGGATTATAGACCAGCCCGATACCGCCAAGGAAATTTTTAACATAGCGATATGAGATGAAGGCATCATCCTGCGTGAAAACAAGCGAAAAGGCATGAAAGACATAAACCGCAACCAGGGCGGCTAAAATAATCATGTATAGCGGCTTAATTTTCGGCATGATATCCAATTATAGTTTTTAAATGTAAAAAATTCAAGGCCAGGTGATTGCCGCTTGCCAAAAAAATTGATATCGTTATATTCAGGCTTTTTGAAGTAGGGTTTATGGAGCACCTGTTGAAAAATCTCAATCCGGTTCAGCGCGAGGCTGTCACCACCACGGAAGGGCCGCTTCTGGTAATTGCCGGCGCCGGTTCGGGAAAGACCAGGGTTTTAACCAGCCGGGTGGCCTATATTCTTTCGCAGCGGCTGGCGGCCCCTGTCAATGTTATGGCGGTGACTTTTACCAACAAAGCCGCCAATGAGATGAAAGAACGTATAAACGGCCTTCTGGGAAGTCAATTATATGATTTAACGGTCTCCACCTTTCATTCCTTCTGCGCGAGGCTGCTTCGCCGCGAAGCCAATGAAATCGGCTATTCGAAGAATTTTACGATTTTCGATGAGGATGATGCGCAGGCGCTGATTAAAAACTGTCTGGATGAACTTAATATTTCGCGCAACCAGTTTCCACCGGCTTCGATGCGCCGAAAAATTTCCGCGGCCAAAAACAAAATGATAGAGTCCGAGACATTCGCAAAAAAGGCCTCCGGCTATTTCGAGTCCAGGACCGCGCAGGT
>JBFMFJ010000157.1:0-7951 GCA_040752235.1 Candidatus Zixiibacteriota bacterium
TCGGTCAGCATTCTATAATATTTTCGTCAAAAAGCAAGCAAATGCTGCCGAATTTGTTATTTTTTTCACAATCTTTATTCATTAACCCCCAAATGTCAACAAATTTACGAATCAGGCGTCCGGGCGGATTATATAAATCATTGACCTGCATTGGATTTTTTAAGGAAAAATCGCTTCTAAATGTCCTGATTCCACGCGATTTTTCCCATAACATCTTTGATTACAACAAGATATAAGGCGAAAAGCCTGTGTGGAGCATGTTAGATATAAAAAAAGCCCCGGTTGCGGTCCCGGGGTAGGTCTGATGGGTTTTAATCGGCCTTTTGCATTTCCCTAAAATTGTTCCACGACCTTTTTATATGGCGTGAAGCCGGGGACTCCCTTTCGCAGAGCCTCACTCGGCTTATGGAAGGCCGGATTATCGTAAATCATTTTTAGCAAGGCGTCTCTTTCACTGGGAGCGGCCAGGTGGGCGATGCCGACAGCTCTTTCGCCAAGTGATAATCCGCGCGGATCAAATGCCCCGTTCTCCGTAACCAGAATAACTGCATCGGAGGGAGTCGCCGTTGTCGTAATACCTGCCGGCGCCCGATCGATGATTTTCGAGATGCCGTCTCTTGTCATCGATTTCATGGCAATAATAGCGACACCATCTTGTGAGAAACGAGCCGCCCTGATAAAGTCGGACTGGCCGCCGACACCGCTGTAAATCTTTCGGGCGTCAAGCGAATCGGCCCAGATATTCCCATGAAGATCGACTCCGATGGCGCTGTTGATGGTGACCATTCTCGGCAATTGAGCAATCTCAAAGACACTGTTGGTGAAGTCAGATGGCCGGCTTTGGACCGAGCTGTTGATATGCAGCCATCTATAATCATCCTGGTTTTCGGCCAGGAATATCGATGAGATGGCAAAATTGATATCAGGTTTCCAGCGATTTGTTACGACTCCCTGTTGCACCAGCTTAATCATGGCACCTGCGAACAATTCGGTATGAATTCCGAGATCCTTGAATCCCATGCGGAGGATCGCCGATGTCACCGCCTCCGGAACCTCACCGATTCCATATTGTAGCGTCGAACCAGGCTCCGATCCGGAGCCGTCCTTTATATATAGTGCCGCAATAATATCGCCGATCTTTTGCGCGACATCATCCGGATGATGAACCGGACTGACCGGCAGAGGATAATCGGTTTCCAGAAGATAATCGATATATGTCTTGGGAATCGTGGTGCCCAGGACAAATGGCATCTGCCGATTATGCTCGGCAATAATCAGTCCGCCCTGACGCTTCGCCGACCTGATTGCAGACGGAACCGCCTCGACTGTCGTGCCCAGGCTGTAATTGCCGGCGGGATCCGGTCCGCTCACCGTGAGAATAACGATATTGGGTTTAATCTTGGACTGGATATATCGCGGCACATCCGACAAATGCATGGGGTGATATTTTGCCCAGCCATGATTGACCGCCTCACGAGTCAAGTAACTGTTGAATATGACGCGGTGGGTCAGAGTCTGGCATCTTTCCCTGGAAAACAGCGGTTTCAGTCTTTCTCCCAGCAAAAGGATGCCGTACATTTCGATGTCTGTAATTGTCAGGTCCCGGGCCAGTTGAAGCAAAAGCTCCTGGGCCGCCGCGGCATTGCCCGAAGCGTATATAACAGATCCGGGTTTTATTATTTCCGGATTAATGACATCTTCCGGTCTTTTGACTACCTGCATAGCTCTTTAACAAATCTCCTCT
Organism: Candidatus Zixiibacteriota bacterium; assembly: GCA_040752235.1. Taxonomy (GTDB): domain Bacteria; phylum Zixibacteria; class MSB-5A5; order GN15; family PGXB01; genus PGXB01. Next base: position 1,745 of record JBFMFJ010000157.1, read on the forward strand.
ATCTACAATATTGGCACCATAAATGCCCAATGTTTCTTGATTATTTTATCGGACAAAAATTGGAAATTCCCCTAATCAATAAAAGACTTATTCTCCCGGACTTTTGGTCATTTTTTACTTAACAGTCGGGACATATATAAAGCCCTTTGGCAAAAATGTCAAAGGGCTTCTTGATTTCTTTGGAAAAAAGCCTATTGGGAAAGCGCGCAGGGAGCCGAACCACTCTTATAAAGGTAATTTATAAGGTATGTGACATCCAGAATATTCACGGTCAGATTGCAGTTGGCATCGCCGGAATTTAAAGGCTCGGGAGACGGGCCGCCCTTGTACAGGTAATTGATAAGAAAGGTAACATCAAGGAGATTAATTGTCCATGAGCCATCGGCATCGCCGTTCAAATAATGCCAGCCTTCGACAGTATTATAATACAGCGAATCTTTCTCCCCTGGTTCCGGAATACCGGCATTGACGACCAGCATACATTCCGGTGAAAATTTGATTCGAACCCCGACAGCATATTTTGCATCAATCGCCGCTCCCGATTCAGCCAGGACTTCGATCAGGTACTCGCCGATTACGGAACCGGGAATCGTAATAACATCATTTTCCTCCGGTCCCGCCTCAGGGTACTCGGCATCCGATATTGTCTTATAGAGATTACCAAATTCATCGCGGCCAATAAAGTCGCCATTGGGATCGGTTACCCATAGATTAACCGGCGAGTGCGCGATAATCTGCAGTGAATTGGCCAGGGCGATATTTTCGCTGAATTCGGAAGTATTCCCCAGCGTGTCGGTGACCAGAAACGTGAGATAATTGATCTTGAACATATCCCAATTAAGAACCCCGGCATAACTAATAACCCAGTGACCGTCCAAATCAGCCTCAGCCTCGGCCAGAATGAGACTCCCTTCGCCATGCCCTGAAGGATCGGGAAGGGCCAGAGTGTCGATATATGAATTGACCAGATACATGGTGACATCGCCGTCCGGCTCGGCCTGCCCATAGACGATAAAAGTGGTATCATTAATCTTAATGAGTGAATCCACGACAGGGTAATTCAATAAGTCATTGGGGCCGGAGTCGGAATCACCGGAATCATTGACGGTGACGCCGTCATTGCCGAGATCGATGCCGAGAAGCCCGTTAAGATAAATCCGGTTAGATACAATAGTATTAAAACGCGCCGTTTCACCAATGACCGCAATACCGTTTTCAGGGAAATTTTTTATTATCAACCCTTCCACCAGATTATTGGAGCTGTGTATTTCCAGTCCGTTTCCCGTGGTCAGCGACGAACCATCTATTGTGACGTTGCCCGGATACCCATTGAATGCGGACCCCTGCAATAAAACCGGTCCTGTGCCGTTAATGGCAGGTAGAGGAGTTAACGGCATAATCGTGCCATGGAAAATGAATTCAATCGAATCGATACCGGGCGTTATATTGGCCGAATCCAGAGCCCGGCGAAGCGACCCGACACCGGAGTCTTCGGGATTTGTTACCATTAATACATTATTATATATGGTCTGATTAAACAGCACGGAAAGACTATCCTGGCCGCGGACTACGGCGCCCAGATCAAGATCATCATCACCATCGACATCGACGGGGAAAACCGTTGCCGGGCCTCTGCTGACCATAATGCGCGTCCATAAAGCAAATGTTCCATCACCATTGTTAAGATGAACATATATCGAATTCGATTGCGAGGCGGCGACAGCGACATCGACATCCCCGTCACCATCAAAATCACCGGTGCATACTCCAAGAGGAAAATCCCCGGTAGGGTAAGACGACGGCCCGCCAAAAGTCCCGTCACCATTGTTAAGATGCACCATTATGGATGTGCTGGTGACATCGGAGACGACTATATCGGTATATCCGTCGCCGTTCAGGTCGGCCGAGGCTATGGATTGCGCCTGACCGCCTGAGGCGAAATTTACGGCGGCCTCGAACAGCGTGTCTTCCGCATTTATCAGTATCGAAATATTGTTGTCATACATATTGGAGGTCGCCAGGTCCGGATGACCGTCATTATTGAAATCTCCCGTGCAGATACTGTAAGATCCTCTTCCGACTGCGCACATATCGCCGAAAGTAAAAACCCCGGCACCGGTGTTCAGCAAAACGGTCACCTGAAAATCACCGAAATCGGCGGTGGCCAGGTCTATGTCGCCGTCGCCGTCGAAATCGGCCGCACAGATGTCCTCCGGCAGATCACCGACCGAATATGAATTTACAAAACTGAATACACCGCTTCCATTATTTTTCAAAATCGACACTCTGTCGTTCGACAAGCTTGAAGCAGCGATATCAATATCACCATCCTGATCAAGATCGACCGCTACCAGCGCTGACGGTGATGAACCTGCCGGGTATGTTATATTGGAGTAAAAGTATCCCGAACCGTCATTCAACAGGATTGAGACTGAACCGGACGAATGATTAACCGCAGCAATATCGATATCCCCATCACCATCGAAATCGGCCGCCGCTCCATCCCATGGCCAGTCGCCGACAGCATAAGTAGCATTATTAGCAAACGTGGCCGGCCCTGAACCGGAAACAACCGTAAAAGATGAGCTGAAACCATTCTCAAGAGGATATGCATCGGATGACATTATATCTTCGGTAAGCAGAACAGTCACAACCTCACCGTATTCAAAATCAATGTCGGGATCGAAAGCAGCCACCCGGTTTATATCATCGTATGCAATTGAACCTGAATACTCACCGAAGTATGAACCAATCACCAAAAATGAAGATGCATTAATTGATGATGCATTCATATCGACATCGAAGGTTACATTTATATTTACAGAGGTTTGTGCATTTAGTTCATTTATTCCGGGGGATATAGCCACCACCCCGGGAATCTGCGCATTCGCAGCCATGGTAATAAAAGTAATGATAGTGACAGCAATTGCCTTCAAAAGATTTAGCATTGGACCCTCCTCAAGTATTACGGATAGTAATTTTGCAGGTTAAATCTGACCTACTTAAATAAAATAATCCTGAGAGTCTTTTTTGTCAAGAAATAAGGGGTCGACCCGCATCTAACTGATCTTTATTGAGAATAGTCACATATAAGAAAGGCGGATATATTATATCCGCCTTCCATAATCCGATTGAATGATAACTCAGGCTGCCTTGGCCTTGTCTTTCTTATCCTCGATAACCTTCTCTTCAAGAGTTTTCGGCAGCGGAGCATAATTGAGGAATTCCATCGAATAATTGGCGCGTCCGCTGGAGAGGGTCCTCAATACTGAGGCATACCCGAACATTTCCATAAGAGGTACCGTCCCGTTGAGCTTTTGTGAACCTTTGCGATAACGGCGCATGCTCGAAATCTTGCCTCTGCGGCGGTTGATATCGCCAATAATGTCGCCCATGTATTCATCCGGCGTATTCACTTCCACTTTCATAACCGGCTCCAGAAGCTGAGGAATCGCCTTATGGAAAATTTCCCGCATTGCCTGTTGCGTGCAAATGCGGAAAGCCATGTCGCTTGAGTCAACCTCATGATAGCTGCCGTCAATGAGCGTAAATTTCATATCGACCATCGGAAATCCGGCCATAAGACCTTTCTCAACCGTATCATAAAAGCCCTTTTGTATCGCCGGGATGTATTCACGAGGAATATTCCCGCCTTTGACATGATCGACAAATTCGATACCGCCGCCATGATTCGGCTCCAGACGGAAGATGATATGGGCAAACTGGCCCTTGCCGCCGGTCTGCTTTTTGTACTTGTAATCATGACGCACTTCCGCGGTGATGGTCTCACGATAGGCCACCGATGGTTTCCCGACTACGACTTCCAGCTTATGTTCGGTTTTCAAACGATCCACGACGATTTCGAGATGAAGCTCACCCATCCCAGATATTACCGTTTCTTCCGTTTCATCATCGAAACGAATCTTGAATGAAGGATCTTCCAGCGCGACTTTGTTCAATGCCATGGCCAGCTTTTGCCGGTCATTCTTGCTGACAGGCTGAATACTCATATCGAGGACCGTATCTGGATAGTGGATGTTTTCCAGCAGGATGGAATGTTCCTCCTGGCAAAGAGTATCACCGGTGGTGGTATATTTCAGACCGATCAAAGCGCAAATATCTCCGGCTTTGATGTCGGTAACGTCCTGCCGATCGGCGGCACGGACACGCATGATACGCCCGATCCTTTCCCGTTTGCCCTTGGTCGCATTATAAATATAACTGCCGGCATGCAATTGGCCGGAATATACCCTGATAAAGGTCTGCTGACCGACATAAGGATCAGAAATAATTTTGAACGATAAAGCCGAGAATGGCTCCTTGTCGGACGGCTTGCGCGAAATGGTCACATCCGGATTATCTGCATCAAGCCCGGTAATTATTCCACGATCGGTCGGAGATGGAAGATAATCGACGACAGCATCGAGAAGCAATTGAATACCTTTATTCTTGAAAGCCGAACCGCAGAAAACCGGCGTAATACAGATGTTCAGGACAGCATGTCTGGCCGCTCTTTTGATATCTTCGATCAGGATTTCCGCCTCATTGAGATATTTTTCCATGAGGACATCATCGAAATCGGCCAGCTTCTCGATCATGATACGGCGATATTTTTGGGCCTCATCCATAAGCTCGGAAGGAATCTCGGTACTGACCCGCTCCAGCCCGTTATACTTCACCGCCGTCATATTAACCAGGTCGATAATACCCTCGAAATTTTCTTCAGTGCCGATCGGCAACTGAAACAGCACGGCGTTGGCTCCGAGCATATCATTCATCGAATCAACGGTGTGAAACAGGTCGGCCCCCTGCCGATCCATTTTATTGACAAAGGCAATCCGCGGCACTTTGTACCGGTCGGCCTGATGCCAGACTGTCTCGCTTTGCGGTTCGACCCCGCCGACCGCGCAGAAAACCATGACAATGCCGTCGAGCACGCGAAGCGAGCGCTCGACCTCAAGCGTGAAGTCGATGTGCCCCGGAGTATCGATAATATTGATCTGGTGTCCGTTCCATTCGGTCGTTATGGCGGCCGATGATATGGTGATGCCGCGTTCCTGTTCCTGTTTCATAAAATCCATTACGGCCGTACCATCATGCACCTCGCCCAGACGATGAATCATTCCGGTGAAAAACAGAATGCGCTCGGTGGTTGTGGTCTTACCGGCATCGATATGAGCCACAATTCCGATATTTCTTAACTTATGTATCAATGACATATCCATCATATATCTCCTCGTCAGATCGCCCCTCATTTTTCAATGGAATAATCCAGAATCTTTGCGGACCGTCCGAATAAGTATTAAAAACGCTCAATTCAAAAGAATTGAGCCGTGATAATATGTAAACATTTAAAGACTGTCAAGTGTTTCCTTGAATTAATGAAAAAAGATAAAAGGGCGAGAAATTGTGCCAAATTATAACATTGCAGCACAATGACTTATGTTGCAATGGCGGAAAAATTTAAATTTATTACCTAATCGGAGCCACCCTCATTTTCACCCTGGCCGAATATAATATCGGCTCTTTCCTTGCCCGGCCAGTGCTGGAGGAAAAGCTCTCTTAGCCTGTTCAATCCGTCATCGTCATTTATACTTTTATAATATTCCGCCAGTCGGCCAAAGCCGGAAAAGTAATTTTGCCCCATTCTGAGGCCGGTGAGATCAAGAAAATCATAATCACCATATCCCCGGTAATCATAATTCCGGATGTTACTTTCGAGTCGGCTTATATCTTCGCGGTTGATTGAATCGGGGCAGAGTTTCCAGACCAGCCCGTCAAGGCGGCAGTAGTTTCTTAGGCCAAGGGGTACATTATCGCCGAAACCGATCGAGAAACAAATCGGTCTTTTCCACATATTGGTCTTGAGGATATCAATCAATACCTGATCCGCTGTAACCAGGTATTCCCCGTACGACGGCTGCGGCAGGAATTTGAACGGCTTTATGGAATTGTCAAGGGTGACAACTTCGACTGCGCTGCTATCCCATTTTATCGGCCTTAAAGCATCTATTGAATCTCCGGCAAGCGACAATGGTAAATCCGGATAATAGGTCATTATACTCCGCAGATACCATGGCGTATTAAGAAGATGAACATTGATCACAGCCACATCCGGCCTGACACCTTCCACTATCCGCGAATACCAGGGAGTGAAAGTATCGCTGTCCCCGGCCGTTATCAGAATAGCATCCGGCTCGCATGATT
>JBFMFJ010000158.1:0-7869 GCA_040752235.1 Candidatus Zixiibacteriota bacterium
CAGTTGAGCGCCCGTAATTTTTACTATACGATCGCCGGAAGTACTGATCTTCTACCAATCATCCGAAAGACTGAAAACATCCTGTGCCGTTTTCTCCGCCGGTCTTGATTTATAAATCGGCCAGCTTCCCGCCTGCTCATAATTGAGAATGGTATAATCAAAAATACGATTAAAAATTTTGCCTTCAGTGACAGGGCTGACATCCAATGGTGAAACGGCAGCCGGCCGGTGCCGGAATTCCACTTCAACCGTTATCTGCCCGTAGAATGTCCCCTGATAATAGGGAAAAACTTCGATCGTGGCGATATTGCGGCCGCGAATAACCGTGGTTCCGGATATTTGTGCGAGAGTCTCACTACTTGAGTACGATATTCCATCGGAACCCGATAATGGGACAGCGTCCGATGCCCTGGAGTTTGTAATAAAAGCAGTCGCCTCATGAGGCAGGGCAATCAAAACCGGAATAGAGAAAAAATCGCCTGAATTGACATCGGGTGTCAGATATTTCATCGGATCGGTGATAGTGATAGTGAAATCAATCCCATTATCATCCGAATTGATGATCTTAATGTCTTTATATAAGGGTGATGCCGAAACCGAACCGGCCAATACAATAATAAGCAAAAAGGAGAAAGAGATATAGTTGAGAGGTCTTGCGGATAAATTTCGGGGATATCCCGATCTGTACACAAAAAAAGGAATACCAGAACTCACAGTTACAAGGCCGTTTCTAAAAAATATTAATTTGCATCAAACCTATACTAAACTTGCGTCCTTTAACCGTTTATTCTATACCATTCCTCCTCTTGTTATAAGCTTTTAGAATATATAAAGTTCCCGTAAAAAAGTCAACGTTTCCAGATTAAATCCCGCAAAAAACCGGCCAATTGCCGGCTCAATGTTTTTAATTCACAAATCTATTGAATTACAGTAAGTTACAAATTGCTCAAAATTGTCCTGTCGAGAATTACCTTCTCACAGACGAAATATTTTTCACAATTTGTTTCTATAATTTCTCACTTTCGTGTAAAAACCAGTCCGAAACCCCGTAATCACCGCCTGCCGATTCCAACATTCTGTTCGGTCATTTCCTCCAGTTCAGCGGTAAAGTGTCGCAAAAATTGAGCCTCACGGATAACCCTGAACCCGTGCAATGAATCCTTCACTTTCGCGATCTGAGAAACAACATCCGCCACATAATCCAGATGGCTGGCCGTATAGACACGCCGCGGTACCGCCAGGCGAACCAACTCACGCGGTGCAAAAAACTTCTTGCCGGTTTCGTGGTCTTCTCCGCCAAACATCAGGCTGCCGATTTCAACCGCCCGGACTCCTCCGGCCCGATAAAATTCCACTGACAATGACTGTCCCGGATATTGCCCCGGCGGAATATGCGGAAGGAATTTGCCGGCATCGATAAAAATGGCATGTCCCCCGGTCGGCTTTATGATCGGCGCTCCCGCCTGCTCGATAACCTTTCCGAAATACTCCATCTGCCCCACGCGATAGGCCAGGTAGTCTTCATTAAGCACTTCGCGCAACCCGGTGGCGACCGCTTCGATATCACGTCCCGACATCCCGCCATAGGTAAGGAAGCCTTCTATAACAATCAGCAGCTCGGATATTCTCCGATAAAGGCCCTCATCATTCACCGCTACAAAACCGCCCATATTGGCCAGGCCGTCTTTCTTGGCCGACATCAGGGCGCCGTCGGCGTAAGAGAACATTTCCTGGGCAATCTCTTTGATGCTTTTATTCTCGAATCCCGGTTCATCCCGCTTGATAAAATAGGCATTCTCCGCGAAACGGGCGCAGTCGAAGAAAAACATGATACCATGCCGCCGGCAGATTTCAGATGCCTCCTTAATGTTCGACATCGACACCGGCAAACCGCCGCTGGAATTATTGGTGACGGTCATGAATACTACCGGAATCTTATCGGTCCCTTTTTCATTTATAAAATTCTCCAGGCGATGCACATCCATATTGCCCTTGAACGGCAGTTCTTCATCGGACCCCGACTCCGGGCAGGGCATATCGAAAGGCACGCCCCCCTTATGAATGACATTGCCGCGGGTGGTGTCGAAATGAGTATTATTGGGAACGAAGTCGCCCTTCTTCAGCACTGTAGAGAAAAATACATTTTCAGCCACGCGACCCTGGTGGGTTGGGATTATATATTTCTTCCCGGTAATTTCCTTGACTGTCTCTTCAAATCTGTAATAGGACCTGGCGCCGGCATAAGATTCATCAGCCCGCATCAGCGATGCCCATTGTTCATTGGACATGGCTCCGGTACCGGAATCGGTCAGAAGATCAATATATATTTCCTCAGCCTTTATTTGGAAGACGTTGAATTTAGCTCTTTTCAGGATCTTTTCGCGGGCCGCCTGCGGAAGAAGCGCGATCGGCTCGATTGATTTGATTCTGAAAGGTTCGGCAGGATGTTTATATTTATTCACAGGACCTCCGCGTTACAATTCGGATCGACAAATCAATCCAATCTAATACTTTATCACGCCTTTTTCAAGTCGAATTCGGCCTTAATATGGCCGGTCAACAGGTTGGCATTATTACGAAGCTCGGACTTATAAAACGGCATTAGCAGCTCATAGTGACTGATATCATCGATTATTCCGAGTTGCCGAAGCGCTTCGATACACACCGGATACAGCGCCCTGGCATTACCATCCTCGATCTTGATGGCAATACCGATGGCCTGGTCAGCAAAGCCGAGCCCCTGAAAGGCTTCCGCTCCCCCCTTTGTGATAATGTTTCCCGGGAATGAGCGCATCAGGGCCAGATCGAACCGTCCCTCGCCGGAAAACATTTCGGGAAATTCGGTCATGGCTTCTCTGATTCTGTTGAGCACTGCCGATTCCTCATTATCCCACCCCTGGCCGGTGGCCAGTTTCATAAAGGCCATGGCGCTGTGAATAAGCGGCAATCCAAAATTGGGGGCCGAACAGCCATCGGTTCCGAGAATGATTTTATCCTTCGGATATTCATAAACGCGCGATATATTATCAAGAACCAGTTGCTGCGCCTTTGATTCCGGATTGAGATATTTGCCGACATCATCACCAAGGAATCTCGCCAGCGCCAGGAAACCGGAATGTTTTCCCGAGCAATTATGGCGCAGGGGATCCTTATGTTCTTCATGCTTCGGATATTCGCCCGATTGTGTCATGTAAATCGGCAGATGCGTGCCGCATTTGAGATTCTCCGGTTTATTGCCGGCCGCTTCAAGGTTGGCCATCACCACTTCACGATGATGATCGGTGCCGATATGCGAGCCGCACATTACAGCCAGTTGCTTTTTGGAAAAGTCATATTTATCGGCCGCCCCGGTTTTGATCAGAGCCATCAACTGAAAGGGTTTTGCCGATGACCGGACAAATGTAAAAAATTCCGGATCCCCGGCGTAATGTGTCAGTTTCCCTTTATTATCGACTACCGCAATCGACCCGTAGTGGACCGATTCTTCTCTTTTTCCGCGATAGACTTTTGCCACCAGTGTAGACATACTTTGCTTTCTCTAAATATTTCATACTCAATAAAAATCCGGGACACCTTCGCCCCGATAACCAGCCACGGCCGCCTTCCGGCTGACCGCCGCGAACGGAATATATATAAATCGTGCCTGTAAAGCCAGCGAAGTAAGGAGAATAAGGGTAAATAATTTATGATGGCCACGCGAAAAAACCGGAGCTCCTCTTAACCATAAGGGCTGTCTCCTGATATAAATCAGGCGGGAGATATATTCTCCCGCCTTTGGGTTTGGTGTAAATAGACAAAATTGACCAGTCCGCAAAACGGTCAACTAGTACAACACTCCATAGTCCTCCACCGGTATTTCGAAAATCTCATAATTGACGCCATCGACATTTTCCCGTTTGGCCGCTAAAATCGCATCCCATTCGCCGCGCGAACGCAGAAGCATTTTCGACCAGTCGTATGGCGGTATCATGACATGATAGCACAATCTTAATTCCCAATCCATATCCAGAAAAGTATAATGCATAACAACCAGGATTCCCGGATAGGTAGCATAGACATTCCACTGCCGGTCGGAAAAAGTCCCCAGTTCCGGATGCTCAGCTTCAAGCCAGACAATAAATTCATCCAGCTTATCCTGGGCATATCCCATGCTTCCGGTGCCATCCCAATTGACAACTTCAACTTCAAGAGTAATTGTTTCCGAATGATCCATGTTGCTTGCGGTCACTTCAATATAATGGAAACCAATTGGTATGGAAGAACTGGGACTGACGGAAACCTCGGTAATCGGTGTCTCGGCATTGACCACCGTCCGATACAGCTCGGCGTTTAACCTTGAATATGCGTTAAGCGTCACCGTAACATCACCGACCATATCCCCACCCGGCACTATTCTCAAAATGAAAATACCGCCGCCCTTGGGATAACTGTCGATATGCGGGAATTTCGCCTCGAGCGTAAAACTGCCGTGACCGGGATTTCCTACAAGCAGTTCCGATGAAACCCTGTTTTGTTCAACCCCCTGTGGCTGTACCGGATTGTCTCCGGAACAGCCTGCCATCAGTAAGATCGCGATGACCGTTAGCAGAAGAGAGGTGCGCATTCTAATGACTCCCTCTAATATATGGTTATGTGTTGCAGCAGCGGATGTCGGTATGACATCAGCCAGCCGGTGTAAGAAAACCTCTCTTCACGGCGGAGTGCAGTTTAATATAATTTATTGAAAATGATTTCGTAACTAAAAATTCTCGGGAGAATGTCTTTTTACGCGGCACATCGAGAAGAATGAACGACAATAGTGCAATCGAACATACTTTGTATGTCCCTGCCTTGCAGCAAATGGCAAATGGCCGCTAATTCTGTTTTTTATTTAATTCCCTGTATTTATTGCGGGCTCCATTCACGATTTTGATCGCCGACTCGCGCCCTTCCCAGCCTTCCACACCGGTCTTCTTCTTCTCAAGTTCCTTGTAAATCCTGAAGAAATGCTCGATCTCCAGAAGCAGATGCTGCGGAACCTGCTCCAGCGATTTGATATAATTCCACATGGGATCATTGACCGGAATACAGAGAATTTTCTCGTCGGATCCCTTCTCGTCCCACATCTTAAAAACACCGACCGGCCTCGTTTCGATCAAACAACCCGGGAAAGTCGCTTCCCAGACCAGAACCAGGGCATCGAGGGGATCGCCGTCATCGGCCAGTGTTTCCGGAATAAAACCATAGTCGCTCGGATAATGAACCGCCGAAAAAAGCATTCGATCGAACTTGATCATTTTCGACTCGGGATCATATTCATATTTATTCCGGCTGCCCTTGGTAATTTCAATAATCACCCTGACAATCAAATCATCATCGGATACATTCATACTGTCATCATTATCATTATAAATTGGTTATCAAATTATCAATACTGATACGCAAATCCGTTGCTTTTAATCTACCTTCTTCTTATTAAAATAATCGGACGGCTGATTTTATCCGCAAAATCAAGCGGCCGTTCCAGATTCCAGTTATTCCACCAGCCGACAAACTCAAAATCAGACGAATTTTCCATCATTCGCAGAAATTCCTGCGGATATATGGCCCGATGCACATTCGTCCCTTTGATCTCGAATTCCCGTCCATTGTCATTGACCTGCAGAATAATGGCCTCCCGGAAGGTCTGTCTGGCCAGCCGGATAGGCGACCATTCCACCGTTGTTTTTACTTTGATGCCGTCACGCTCCATATCCCAGCTGCTGCCTCCCTTCGTCTCCCATGGAGGCTCAAATTGAATGCACCAGTCAAGCAGATATAGCCCGCCTTTCCGCAGTGCCCGGGCAACTGATTTGAAATGCGAGTTGACTTCGGCGGTGCTGGAAGTAAAAAGCGACCCCAGCATGATAAAGACAAAATCATACTTTTCTTCCGTCTCGAATTCGACCATATTTGCCAGGATAAATTTCGCGTCGATTCCTGCCTGCCCGGCGCGATTGGCGCTGTAGTCAAGCATCGCCCGGCTGAGATCCAGCCCGGAGTAATGGTAACCGCGACGGGTCAGTTCTTCCATATGAGGGCTGTTGCCGCTGCATATTTCCAGAACCGATTTCACCGGAATTTCCGAGTATTTCCTGAAGCATTCTTCGAACAAATCGGTCTCGGCGGCAATATCCCTCCAGGAAAACGCTATTTCGTAATATTTCGGATTGTCATACAGCTCCATCGTGACCGCTCCAGTTACTTCCGTGCAACAGCAATCATCCTTTTGGCCTTGTGATCATAGGGGATTCCTTCCAGCGAACCATAAAAATCCACCCTGCTGAAACCGCACTCCATCATTAACTCCCGCATTTCGCCGGCTGAAAAAAGGCGGACTTTCATATTCACGGTCTTGATTTCCCCGTTTCTGATGATTATCCAGCGCATGGCCATTCGGTTCCAGTCATCCTCGACCTTTCTCTCCTGCAGCAAAATCAGATCATCATACTCATCCCAGTCCCTTTCACAATATATCCCGGCGATAATTTCTTTACTCGCCATTTCGATCAAAAGCCGGCCGCCGTTTTTTAGGGAGTCATGAATATTTCTCAGAACCAGCTTATCCTCCTCAGGATCTTCGAAATACCCGAAAGATGTATTTATATTGATAACAAAATCATACTGCCCCGGGCGGCGAAACTTTCGCATATCTTCCCGGATAAATTCAATATTCAGGTTTTCTTCCTTTGCCTTATTCATGGCCTTTTGGAGAAATGATGTATTTCTATCAACCGCCGTCACCATGAAGCCTCTTCTGGCCAGTTCCAGTGTATGCCGGCCTATTCCGCAGCATAGATCAAGAATATGCATGTCATGATTAAGACCAGCCAGCGTGATCATGTTATTAATATGCTCCACCGCTCTGTTGATGCTGGTGCTGGAAAAGAGCGCCGGTTCGATGGCCGCCCAGACATCATCACTTTCGTACCATGGAAGATTTTCATTCATTGCCGGTTCTCCTTAAAATCAAATTTGGAAAAGCGAATCGCTTTGTTTAATTTAGGTCATCTTATTTCTGCAAATCAAGCAAAATAAAAAAGCCGGGCGAAACACCCGGCTTGGTGTCAGAATTCCTGTGTTCTAATCATTCCAGACCGGGGCCGCGATCTTGCCCATAAACAATACCGCGCCGGTTTGATGCTCATGAATTACAAAGAGGAAAGGCCGGTCGAGCATAAAACCGGGATCAAGGCTGGTGACAACAACTACGGCGGTCACCGCCGCCGCCTCGGTTCCCTCTTCATCCACCTGAACAAAAGTCTTTTGTATTACCTGATCGATCCACCCGCTCCCGCTCACGAACATTTTACTTAAATCAGCCTCCGGAGTAAAGGCGATCGACATTCCCATTGCCATCAATACATCTGTCAGTTTCACATTATAAGAGAACTTGAATCGCGGTACAAAGATTGTCTCGATGGTCGGCAGGAAACTGTCCAGCCATGTTGACCAGTTTTCTTGCGATAACTGAAGCAAAATGTCATCGACAGTTTTGTTTTCGTTGGGCAGCAATATGGTCATGCTGAATGAACCGTCGCCGTACGGCAGGTCAATAGCTTCGAAGACATCATTGCTGAAATAGGCGACCGTATCTTCCATAGTCATCATCCGGCAGGGCGTCGTCGATCCATCCTCCAGATGGAATTCGGCATTATAGGTATGAGACGTGTCGAACAGGTGGGTCCAGGTACCCTTAAAGTAAACGGCGTTGAGGAGTATCACCGCCACGCCGTCCGGAATCGGCGGATCGACTATCTTGGTAATCTTACCGTGAGTGTTTTCATCCACCCAGTTATTAATCATGGTAACTGTGGCGAGATCCTGAAAATCAACTTCCTTCACCAATGC